>JAJSZW010000001.1 GCA_030262895.1 Deltaproteobacteria bacterium
CTCGGAACCGTCGGAAGAACCTTGCTGATCGCAAAAAGATCATAATAGCCGTCACCGCTCCCGGTATTTTGTATTTACCAATAGCATAGTGGAATAGTGGCAACGTCCCGCATTATGGGGAGCGACCCAATTAGGATTTTTAGCTCTGCTGATGCATTAGTTTCAATCCACGCTCCCGCATGGGGAGCGACCATACGTATGGATATCTCATCACACAACCTCAGAGTTTCAATCCACGCTCCCGCATGGGGAGCGACGCGTAAAGTTACACGATAAATTTATAACCTATAAGTTTCAATCCACGCTCCCGCATGGGGAGCGACAATTAATTTTGCTAAGAGTTCAGCCATGAGACGTTTCAATCCACGCTCCCGCATGGGGAGCGACCTTTTGATTTTATTGTCAGGGGTATGGTGCGTAAGTTTCAATCCACGCTCCCGCATGGGGAGCGACAAAAAAACCTATTGCCTGACGTTGGCTGGGGCCTGTTTCAATCCACGCTCCCGCATGGGGAGCGACGGCTTCCAGGTCGTCGCTGAATATGTTGATACTAAGTTTCAATCCACGCTCCCGCATGGGGAGCGACCGCGGCGGTTATTGATAGCTTTGAGTTTGACGAGGTTTCAATCCACGCTCCCGCATGGGGAGCGACGCGGTTTACACGCACTGTAGCTACACACCTTATTGGTTTCAATCCACGCTCCCGCATGGGGAGCGACGGCAGCCCCTGGGCGGTTCGCCGCTTTGTCTCGTTTCAATCCACGCTCCCGCATGGGGAGCGACATATCGGACTACACAAACCAATGACCACGCAAGAGTTTCAATCCACGCTCCCGCATGGGGAGCGACGGTCATCTCCAGCCAAATAAGTGAGTGGTGTGTGTTTCAATCCACGCTCCCGCATGGGGAGCGACTGTTTCTGTCTAACTTATTAAATTTAAAAAGCTTATTTGCTGTTTTCTGCGAATCTGTTTTTTCGACGTATAATATCTTCGAGTGTCAAAAAACATTTTTGGCAAACTCCTTCTTTTCAACACATTACACGCAGTGCGAACCACTTTTGGCAATATATGCCACCAAGCAAAGCCCCTGCTGGAGCAATAGCGGATATAGCCATTTGCAAGCTTCAGGTTCGCAAACGATCTTCAAACAATCAACGGCCCTTCCTGATCGACCGCCTTTTTAGCTCCAACATGCTCTACACGACGTTTCCAATTTGATCCTAAAAAATAAAACCTCAGGCTGTCTTCCTTCGGGTCAATCTCATCAATCAACCTCTGGCGAAGAACCGTCCATTGTGCAGGATCGACTATGCACTCAAAAACGGAATATTGAACCCGTTGCCCATAATCCAGACACGCCTTTGCCACCCTGCGCAGACGGCGCGGACCTCCATCCTTACTTGTGGCAACATCATAGCTGACCAGTACAAACATCTTGTTTTCCCTCTATTTCCAGATAAAAGGTGGATAACCATCCAGATCACTGCGCAAGTAACGAGCCAGCAATAAAGCCTGCGTATGAAACAACAAGCCGATTGTGACCTTTTCTTCAATAAACGGATGCATTATCTCATCCTGTTTTCTTTTCTGATAGGCAACCAAAACGGTCTTTCTTGTTTCGTCATCCATCAATACAGCGCCTGATTCTGACTTTTTAAATCCTTTTTTCTGCACCTGTGAAAGATTTATCAATGAAAGTGTCAAACGGTCTGCAATAAAAGGACGAAATTCTTCCATCAGATCGAGCGCAAGGCCCGGTCTGCCGGGACGGTCTCTGTGCAAAAAACCGACCGCTGGGTCCAATCCCACAGATTCAAGGGCAGAACGCACATCGTGCATTACAAGTGTGTATAAAAACGACAGCAGGCAATTTACATTATCTAATGGAGGCCGCCGATTTCGATCCTGGAAAAAGAAGTCTTGCTTTTGAGAGGTAATCAGGTGATCAAACACTTTAAAATAGACATGTGCCGCGTCGCCTTCAATGCCCCGCAGGGAATTCAAAGGTACATCTTCCTGCAAGCGCTTCAGAGAACCGCTAATCTGCCTTGACGCATAACTGACTTGATCCGCATCAAGCTTATCAGAGTGATCTCTTAATGCTCTTTGCAATACAGTGCGGCAGTTGGCAAGTTTACCTGTAAGAACAGCCATTGCCATTTCAGCAGAAATTTTCAGGTCATCGGCTTTGCGGTATTGCTCTCTGCGTAACAGGACGTTCCCGGAAACAGGCCCCTGCACCCTTGCAAGAAAGCGCCCATACTCAGATAAAAAGCTGATAGCCACATCGCGCTCGGCGCAAAAGCCCATCAAAAACGGGCTGCAACCTACATTGCCGAAACAGACAATGCCTCCTAACGTATGAACCGGTAAGCGCAGGCGGGTTTCTTTTTCCACCCTTACGATAACCGATTCACCTTCTTTTGCAAGATAGGCTCCCTGCGTGGTTACGAAAAGGGTGTTAAGATGTTTTTTCATGATTCTCGTATCGCTCCTGACAAGTAGCGTTTTACGGAACGCTTTCTTTCAATAGTTTTCGGCAGGCATAACTTTACCAGTGAACAACTGTCACACTTTTTCATATATACTGGTTTTGGAGTCCGGCCTGATGCAATCAGTTCATGGAGACGCATTGCCGTGTCTTCGGTCTGCTGTCTCAATGCGCTATCAAAGGTAACATCTGTTCTCCTGCGCTTTTTTCCGTAAAAAAGCGCGCCGCACTGAACCTCAACATTTAGCATTTCTTCCAGACACAGCGCTTGAGCGCAAATCTGCACTTTGTCGCAATTATCCTTCTTCGGCTTGCCCCGTTTGTATTCTACAGGAAACGGTATCCATTCTGCCGGTACTGCTTTCAACGAATCCGGCTTCCGATGAAACTCGACGACATCCGCCTTGCCGATCAGCCCAAGCCGCAATGAGCGAAGCCACATACTGTACTCAATGCGAACCTTGCCTCTGGATTCACGATCCGCCTCATGAACCCTTTCGTGCATAATCTTGCCCTCTGCGGTAAAAAGATTCTCTGCCCACGCCTGCTCAATATGAATCAGAGCACACTGCCGCTCGCAGAAAATCAGGTGCTGCAATGCAGATAGGGAAATGAGGTCATCTTCTGAGTACATATGAAAAAAATCCTGAAACTTTTCAGTATCAGCCTTCCTCCGAAATAAGGTTCACAATAAGCCGAATAATCAATTCCTTCTGCCCCGGTTCACTGGCGGCTGTCAGAAGGGCAAGCGCCACGAGCGCCTTGTTGCTGAAGCTTTTTTGATCCAACAAGTCATTTTTCTTGAGAAACAACAGGAAGAGAAAAGAGCCGACAGAAATGATGATGTCAAGATTATAAAACGCAACCGGCTTATCTGAATTTGCAATATGCATTTTTTGCATATTGCCTCGCCGTTGCAGTTCACCTTCTTTGAAAATATTGTTCACATGCCTGGAAATAACCGATTGGTCCCGTTGAAAAAGCTTCTCCATCTGCGCCTGAGTCAACCATACTGTTTCATCCTGAAGATGAACATCCAGTGCGGCCTGCCCGTCCTCAGACTGATACAATACGATTTCGCCAAGATCGGAATTTATGTCTTCGTTTTTTCTTGCTGCCTTTCGTGTCATCGCTATTGCTCCACGTTGCTACTTTTTTCCTTCAACCGCTTATGGCTTTCCTGTTCAGACTTGGGCAAGGTGATGGACTGATCGTTCTTACACTGTGTCCGCCGGATTTCTTTGCTTTTGAAAACTACCAATTTCGTTTCCATGTTAAATCCCTCATCACTTTAGTAGGCATCAGATGGTGGAAGACATCAAAAACCATCAATAAGCTCCGGTTCCAATCCATCCAGATTGTCAAGCTCAAAACCGCCATCCGGGTTTACTGACAATGTTCTGTGTACTTTGGCTGAAGAATATTGACCGGCCTTACTATTGTGTTGCCACCAGATAACTTTCTCAATCGCCATGCTTCCTTCGGGGCGTGCTGATGAGGCATCTCCTTCAAAAAGTTTGGGCAATACTGCTTTGATGGTTTCGGCGTCATCATTGTTAAACCCGGTCCGCTCTGATAGTTGCGGGTTCATACTGCCAAATGTAACATAAACGGCACGATCCACCCTGTGTTTCATGCCCATGGTATCAGAACTCTTCTTGGTTCCGTCTCCTTCTCCGCTAACACTTTTTGTTATCTGTGTACTGGTGATGCTGACTGGTTCCACACTGAAAGCAGATTGAATGGAAACTGGACCACGAATTGGAATGGACACGCCATCCCTGGCCTCATTTTTAAAAGCAAAAAGCTGACCAAATGTGCGGACATCCAACCATTTCTTACAGGCAAGATTAGCTGCTTTTTCCGGGTTTGTGTGATTACGATTAAAGGCATCTTTTCCAAGTCCATATTCCTCGGACTCTGCCCGAGCTTTTAAGCTTGGCATCCCGTCAATTTTCTTTTCATCCGATTGGACAAAAATGGCATGTCCGCCTTCCTGCAAACGATCTCTAATTTTTCTTTTCAGACAGACATCTGTGACCTCCCCATAACCGTCATAATCTATGCGGGGCCGATTGCCGTTTAATGGATCGCCGTTTGGATTAGCATTTTTAACACTGAAGATAATGGCATAATCAATTTTATTTTCCAGGCTCATAATCTATCTCCTTTATTAGTTTTCATTATTGTCTGACTTTGTGTTTCGCCAGTATTGTTTTTGGCAGTGATAACCAAGCAGGAATTCGCCGGAGAGCGGCTTTTCACTGGTTAAATCATCCGGTAAAAAAGCTGCAAAAACAGCATCGAGATCTTTCTTCCGGTTGGCTAAAAAGCTGGCCCGTTTCCCCTGTAATCTCTGCATATAGGGCTGCAATCCCAGCTCAATATTACGCCAGGTCGAAAAGGGGCGATCCGCAAAACGCTGCATTAATCTGGCGGCAGTTGTTGGTCTGCTCTCTCCTCCAACATTCAAGGCAACCTCTTCAATACGTTCAGCTATGGCCAGTAGACGGCCATATAAATAGTCCCGTGATTTTCTGTCTTCTTCTAACGCCATTGTATATTTCCTCCGTTTTGTTTGATCAGGGTGGCGCATGTAAAACCCTTTGAACAAGGCACAGGCAACCCCGAGATGTCCTTCCCACAACCATTGTTTATCTGTTTTATATGCAGTACGATTACTGGCTCGGCGCACCGCCGCAATCATTACATCCCGAGGGAAAGGGCGGCCATCAACAATGCAGGGCAGTATCCGCTCCAATAAACTTTTTTTCAGGGTGTTGTTACTCTTTAAAATGTCACAGTAGGCAGCTTCTGCAATAACTCGGGGAACCGGAGTGCTCACCGGCCAGATTGTTTTTCTGATGGACTTTTTCTTACTTTTGGGATTTGGATATTCCTTGGTGTGGCGTTGGGGCCAGGCGAACTGGGTGTGCCAGTCATGAATACGATCCAAAAATTCACTGGCGAGAAGTTCCCGGTAATAGATAATGCCCATTCTTCCAGGTGTTGCTGAATCCAGTCCCATCACCACAATTTGCTCATTTGGCTCCAGCTTTGCCCGATATCCTGCCAGATAATTATTGAAACTATGAGCAAAGGATTCACCGAGATCCACAGCATGATCTATTTGATGCTCCGGCTCCTGTGCAATTTCCGGTCGCAAGGTAATTTCATCACCCAACATGGCCCAGGAATCTGTTAATGGTTCAGGAATGGCTTTACCGGAAACCGCCCAAGCGACATAGACTTGATCACCATTTCGGTAGCCCTGACGTGAGATAAGCCAGCGTAGGGCATTATGGGACTTTTGAGTTACTTCCAAGCTGATACCAACTGGCTGACTCCCGTTAGCAGCTATGCTTTTTTTTGTGTCGGTAAAACGACCTCGGAAGGTAAAGCCAGATATATCATTTGCCGAAACGAGTTTGGCCTTATCACCTGTATGGCGTAATTTAGCGGGATGATTAGAGGCCAAGGCCTGCTCCTTACCAGAAATAAAACAAAGCCCCTTCGAACCTTCAGCCAAGGCATCAAAATTAGTCCAACTCTGCTGCAAACTTTGATCAGTCCAGGTATTACTATTAGGATCACCATTTTTCTCCACAGACCAGCACACCAGAGCAGAACCTTGATCTGTGTATTTTTCTTTCGTTTTTTTATCTTCTTTCTTCGGAAGGAGCTTAAAAATAATTGGCTGCGGCTTCTCTGTAGTAACCTCGAAGGGCCATTTTTTCCGCAATCTATTATTTTCATCAACATGCAAAATATTTTCGGTAACCAAATCTGCAATTACCTCACCCTTATCGATATATTTCAACACCGACTGTGCTTTTGGGTGAGCGAACTCAGATTCACACCATGTTGCCAACAATGTATGATATTCAGAATAAAAAGAATTCTCCCCGCCAAAATCAGGGTAATCTTTAGCCACGTATTGAAGCTTATCAGCCAAAGGGTGTGGAGGGGGCGTCTTGCCACTTCTGCCTGCCGATTTTTCGGTGGCTGGTAGAATAATCTGCGTTTTTTCAATTACCGAGGCCCGTCTGAAATTACCTTCCCCATCTATGACGATATTAATATGGGCATTTTGCAAGGTATGGCTGATTGGCGTGAGCTTTGCTTCATCCGACAAATCCAATGCCATAACCGCCTCATAGGTTTCATACAGTTTTGCCATCCAGCTCATAATAAGGCCTCCTCTTTTTCAACCGGGAGGATGTTTTCGCCCAGACCAAACTCCTTTGGGGTCATCTTGCGAATAAAACGTCTGGCACCACATTCTTCCGGTCGGGGAAATTCCAGAATGCCATGCCGCATGGTGGCATGGCAGAAGCGACTATGCAGTTCATCCTTACCCGATTCATCCGGATAATCAAAACCATGGAACATCAAGCCAAACCCAAGTTCATCAATATCATCATAGGCACCAGTCCCTTCACCAAACTCACAGGGCTCCACATATCCCTGACAGTCGCGGGTGCCGAGAAAGATATCCTGTCGCCCTCCTTTTTCCAGCATCCGTTTGGCGATACTGAAATGCTTACCGTCGATGCGATCATTGGCAAGTTCGGGACGGTGTTCATTCCACTCAAAATGCGCCTCCACCTGGTATTCCACATCATGCAGAAAGGTGTAAATTGCCAGGCTGTTGCCACCGCCCCAGACCAGGGGTTTTGTCCCTTTTGTCTGGGTTCGTAATGGGTTGACAACCCGCACCTTGTCAACATGCCAGATAATGGTGGGTTTCCAGTAGATGGATTTCAGCACCCCCTTGATGGCCTCATAGGTCGGCACATGGTAGGAACACTTCTCCCCGCCGGTCTAGGTTACCGGGTCGGTAAACAGCGCATACCGCCCCCATAACCGGAAACTAATGTTGTTTTTCATCTTAGTTCCTCCCTAAAAAATTTTGGGTTCTAAACTGCTGACTTCTTTGGTGGACAGGCCAAAGGCATCGCTGTAATGTCGTTTGTCAAGATAGTAAATTTCTTCACCTTTCTGCACAGGGATAACAGCTCGGTTCTCTTTCAACTTCTGCCAAACATTGGGAAACACATTGACGCTGAATTTCTGGGCACGTTTGAGCAGCTTATATGCTTTTGCCGGTTCCGGCTCGGCACATAGTGCAGCAATGATTTCCTCGCCCTCTCCATAGGGTACTATTACTGCCTCTGTTGGGGCGTTAATTGCTTTAAAAATTTTCCCTGCTGTTTTGAATGATTGCCTGAGTTGCAAAGGTTTTGTCCGCGCAATGTTCAGATGATTATTGCTCAGTAAATTCAACAAACTATCTTGCCTGCCGGCTTGATTTGCCGTGACCGGATAATCCATCTTTTCTGCCCGGCTATAAAAATAATAGGAGAAATACAGATTCATCACGTCCGGGTCCAACAGGTCAGCATCCTTTTTTTCCGTTAGAACACGCAGAGCTTTGTCACGGCCTTCTTTAATATCATGCAGCATGTCAATTGATTCCTGCTGTGGGTTGACGACATGCACTGTTGCCTGCGGCAAGCGTCCGTTTCTATTGCAACGCCCGGCAGCCTGTGCAATGGAATCCAATCCGGCAAGAAAGCGGATAACAGATGCAAAATCCACATCAACCCCGGCCTCAATAAGCTGGGTGCTTATACAAAGTACGGGTAGCCCATCATCCAATCGTTGTCGGACTTGATCCAAGATCGTTTTTCTATGGGCAGGGCAGAGACTGGTGCTGAGGTGAAATAAACTCCCTTCATCAACCTTGTCTCCACATAACTCATACAACCGTTGTGCCCATTTCTTGGTATTGACAATGACAAGACAACTGCCCTTTTGCTCAAACTCGGCAACTGCCAAATTTGCCAATTCTGATTCACTCCACCCTTCCGGACGCACTTTATTACTGATGACTACTCTTTTGAGCTGGCCGAACAGCTTGGTTACGTCTTTTACAAGCTCATTGCCCTTTGGTATTTCCAACTGCCCTTTGTCAGGGGATTTCAATTTGTCCAGCAACGGTTGGGTTGCAGTGCAAAGCAATGCGGTTGTTTTGGTATGGGAGACAAGAAAATTAATGGCATTGCAGAAAAGATGGACACAGTTTATCGGCAATGTTTGGATTTCATCAAAAATCAGCACTGAGTTTGCCAGTTGGTGCATTCGTCTTGCCCCGCGTGTTCCGCCGCTAAACAGGACATCAAGAAACTGTACCATGGTGGTAAAGACAATGGGCGCATCCCAATTCTCAACGATTAATTTATCGCGCCAGGTTTGCCGTTCCGGCTCAAGATTTGAATGGTGTTCCAGCACCCAGGGGAATTCATCAACCTTCGCCTCAAGCACCTCGCGGATCGCCTGAGCGTTTTGTTCGATAATGGATGTAAAGGGAATGATATAGATTATACGATCAAGCTTGTGTTCATATGCATGGTGCAGGGCATACCGCATACTGGCAAAAGTTTTGCCTCCTCCTGTTGGCACGGTAAGGCTGTAAATTCCTTGTTTGTCAAGAGCTCTATCTTTGCACTGGTTAGAAATTGATCTTCGTATCGTGTCAATTTCATTCCTTACCGGAAGCTCATCAAGTTTGTCTTCCAGCCGCTCGATGGCAATCTCCCAGTTAACACAATTCTTTTGCCGTAACCTTTCATTGTCTGGATTTTCAAAATCCGCGCTGTTGATCCGATCCGCATCAATCAAACAGCTAAACAAAAAACGCGTCCACAGTCCTACCTTAAACTGATTAACGATTTCCGACTGCTTTCTCTGGGGATCAACCAATTGCAATATCTGTAATGAACAATCTTGAATGAGTGTTTTTGTTGCAAGTGAATTCAGTCTCTTTAAAATTTCATTGTCCGCCATCTGCTCACACTCCTGCAAATGGGTTTTTTCATCATCCTTGTTCACCCTGGTAATAAAAACATTTTGCCCTTCCGGTTTTAAGCAGTCAATCAGTCCACTGTGGTGAGAGGCCAGGCAAAGAGCGAGTATCTGCCCAACCAATCCCCCTTGAAGGCCATATTGTCGGAATTTTTCCCATACCCATTGGGCTCCAGCGCTAGAGTGATCGATTTTGCCTCTAAGCGCTTCGAAATCGACGAACTCGTCATCAATATCAGGATTCAACATACCTGTTGCTGATTGTAAATAAATCTGAAATTGCTGGCTATATTTGCCAAAATCATGCAGTAATCCGAGCAATTCACCTGCGTCGGGGGCAACGACCTTTTCCGCTAAACGACGACAAATCAGGGAAACTTCAATTAAATGTTCCTGAACAGTTTGATCTTTGTTATCGCATTTTCTACGATGGGCAATGAAATTGCTTGACTCCATTCAAACGGGCTCCAATTTTGTTTTTCTCGTCAATAGCGTGAATAAATCCGGCCTTGTAAAAAGCGATAGCGGACCTTCGACCTCCATCTGAACTTTGTACCGCTTTACATTCATAAATTGCCTCCTTTATGTGCTATTCAAAAAAGAAACTATATTCATAAACCTTCATCATAAACCACCTTAAATTATTAAATCATGCAGTAACCCCGCCAGACAACCTCAATTCTCACCGTCAAAAGCAACAGAAAACGACAGGGCTATTTCTGCGACATTCATTAGATTGTTATTCAAACGGCTGCCATTCGCTTGGAGACTTTCCATCCAGGCTGTAAGCATCATATTTTTGTCCATACTCCTGTTAATCTCCTTTTTTCATTAAAAAGGACAATTCATTGTTAAACCCCATCGCTATGGTTAAATAAGCAATAATCCAAGTGGTATTTTGGGGACATCCTTTACTAATTACACTAATCATACTTTTGTCTATCCCTTCGGCTCAGAGTTCTTGTTTCTTCTTTCCGTATTTGCTGACTTTTTCTTTAACTATAAATCCAATCTTTTTCTTTTCATTAACATCTACAGTCAAAAGCTGATCTAAAGTTTCAAAAACAATTTGAAAGCGTTCATCTGTTTGTTCTCTCAATTCAGCAAGCTCTCGCTTTAAATCTTCATTGTCAGAAATCATGTGACGAAGCTTTGTAAAGGTTCTCATGATTTGAATATTAACAGCGATTGCTCTATCACTATTTAGAATGCCGGACAGCATGGCAACCCCCTGCTCAGTGAATGCGTGAGGCCTTTTCCGTATACCTCCTCTGCCTGACTTTTTTGATGTCACAAATTGTGATATCAAAAAATCATATTCGCTTTTTGAAAGCTGAAACATGAAATCCTCGGGAAAACGTTTTTTATGTCTTTTTACGGCCTGATTTAAAACTCTTGTTTCAACGCCATAAAGCTCTGCAAGATCTTTGTCCAGCATCACTTTAACACTACGAATAAAAAATATTTTACTGGCAACTGCCTCAATTGAATTTAGCTCGGACATAATTTTATCCACCTTTTTATAGCTTTAACACCCCGGACGATTTGCCTTTCCCCAATACCGATTCATTTTCTTACCACTTTCCACCTTTTCAAGACCTTCTCTATTTCAACTACCTCCTCATACCCTTCTTCCGATTCTTTCCCCGTTAACACAAGATCCCACAGACGGCCATTTGGGGTTAAAAGCCTTCTGGAAAGGTCGGGTTCTCCAAAGTCCGTTTTGCCGTAGTGCTCATGCATTTTATCTTTAAGCGGTTGAACCAGAGAAGGATCTATTAAATCGAGTTCATCCAACCGGTATAAAAAAGCCTCTGCTGAAACACCAAAGCGATGTTTAATGCGAAGCAGTAGTTCATATGACCAGTACTTTTTTTGAATTCCTAATTGTTCAACAGTATCTCCCACAGCTTTTGCTGGCATAAGAAAGGTAGCTGCAAAACGCCTTGCAGCACGATGTGCTGTAAACGGTTTTTCACCTGAAGAATCAGATGCAGCATCGTTGTGAAACAATTCCACGCCCTGCTGTATAGTGTAAACCAGGATTAAGACATTTCCCAATTCATATGCCAGGCAAAAAAGCTGTCTTTCAGGATTCTGCCTTGTCGTCAAAAAAAAGAAAGCATTCTGATTTAAAGGGTCATAATATGAAAAACTCTCAATTCTTTTAGGCATAGGAACTACGATTACACGAAAACCAAGGGTTTCAAAGAGTTCAAAATAGTCAAAGACCACGCCATTTTCAATTCCGGCAAAACAGCGCACCTTTTCCGAAAGCGCTTCCATTCCCCTGGTTGTGGGATCGAAGGGAATAACAAGCGGAATATTTGCCCTTTTTTGCGCTTTGCAAATATCTTCAATAGCACAGAATGCTTCAATTATATCCTGCGACATCGTAATGATCCTGGAAGGCAGTTCTTTATCATCTCCGCCGATTGTTGCCGGAAAAGGGGCTTGTGAGCTTTCGTGCTTTAGAGAGCGAAATTTATGTTCATCCTCTGCAAAAAGCGTATCAATCGATACTGCCAGTTCTTTTGAAAGCCGGTAAATGACAGATGCTGAAGGGGCGTTTAATCCCCGTTCGATCCGGCCTAAAGGGACTTCGTTCATCCCGACCCTGGCTGCCAGCTTCGCCATACTCCAGTTGCGCTGCTGTCTTAGCTTTCGTATATTTCTTCCGATAAAACTTAAGTCTAATTTCATAAACTATATAAATACTATTTGGTTTTAATTTGTCAAGAAAGTTTATTAATAATGGATTCTATTAGAGCTTTTTAGTTTCTAACCCAAATTGAGCAGGCTCAAGAGGTAACCTTGGTATGGTAAATAGTGCCCGAACGAAAACTAGAAAATTTTTTCAAGTTCAAGGAAAGCGCAAATTTTAACCACAGGAATACATTGAGTATTTTGAGGATTAAAATTTAAGCCTGACGCAGAAATTGGGAAAATTAGCAGTTTTCGTTCAGGCACTAAATAAGGAGTAATGCAGAAGGAACTGTCGGGCCGGAGTAAAGCCGCATAAGCGCTAACTTAAGAGAACTGTATTTCTCATTAGTCATTCCGGCGAAAGCCGGAATCCAGGAAGGCATCAGTGAACAAACAGCCGGCGGTTTATACTTTAGCAGGCAAAAGAAATAGTACCCTCTATATCAGAGTGACTTCAGGCCTTATCAAGAGGATATGGGAACACAAAAACAATATGGTGGAAGGTTTTACCAAACGTTACTGTGTTTATTAACTGGTTTGGTATGAAGTGCACGAGAGTATGAAATCCGCTATTGAGCGGGAGAAGCGATTAAAAGAATGGAAGCGAAAATGGAAACTGGAATTGATTGAAAGCAGCAATCCGAATTGGCAGGATTTGTACAATACGATTGTTTAACTGGATTCCGGCTTTCGCCGGAATGACGCTGCGACTAAGTTAGCGCTTATGGAGTAAGGCCGGTGGTATGCGGTGAAAAAGATGAGATATAATTACCTGAAATCCCAGCGTCTCCGCAGTACTCTTGCTGTGGAGACTCTACTTCTTCAATCACGCCATATAAATCAAACCGTATAGAAAAAGAAATATAATCGCTGCGCAGGCGCTAAGACCTAACGGAATCCTGTAGGAATTCTCATTATACGGTCTATCTATGAGTTCTTTATATGTCACCCTTTTCCCTTGAATCGAATTCCAAAACATTTCCAGAAAGACATAGGGGTGTTTACTGATCTTTCCTACAGACACAACTTTCTTTGAAAGCAGGTCTTGCCCCATCGATCTGATTGCATTCAGCGGACGATTGCAAAACCATAGCGTAACTCTTCCAAACATTCTGTAAGGCCAATCTGTATCGAGACTGACCGTGGGCTCGCCACCCAGTTTATCAATATAAAGCCAGAATGCGGCCAGAGTAAGCACCAGCATCTGCATCATCGCCACTACAGTGCTTATAGCATATGGATGAAAATCGACCGGATAGGGCAGAATATCGTAAAGGATTTTGGGGTAAACACCTGTAAGTGTACATAACCCAGCGGCAATCCCCATTGCCAGCAACATATTGACCGGGGGCTCCTTTGCATCCTCTATTACGTCTTCATCCCCTTTCTTTACGCCAAACCAGACTCCCCAGGGAAGCTTTAATCCAGTGTGCAAAAATGTACCAATAGAGGCAAGATGAAGCATCAATTCGATGGAAGGCATGTTCAATTTGCCGGACGCTGCTACAATCATTGTCTTGCTCACAAATCCGTTAAAGAGCGGCACAGCGGAAATGGAAAAAGCGCCCACCATGTACAGGGCAAGCGTGATCGGCATCTTTTTGTATAAGTCTCTCCCCTGCAAGTCCGTCATCTTGCTCCTGCCGGTCACATATATGACCGCGCCCATTCCCATGAACAAAACAGCCTTGTAAAGAATATGACAAAAAGCATGTGCGGCGGCGCCATTGATAGCCATTTCACTCCCGAGCCCGACACCGCAGACCATATATCCCACCTGGCTGATTATGTGATATGCAAGAAGTCTCCGGATATCGTTTTCAAGGACAGCATAGACCACTCCGTAAAGCGCCATGATTGCCCCCAGCCAGATCAGAAGTTCAGTACCGGGAAAACCCCTTAACAGGACGTAAACTGCGCTTTTTGTGGTAAACGCTGTCATAAATACAGCGCCGGTAATGGTTGCTTCAGGGTATGCATCTGCCAGCCATGCATGAAGCGGGGGCACTGCTGCGTTAAGTAAAAATCCAACCAGTATAAACTTGGCGGCAAGTGTTCCAAAATCAAACAACTCAAACGCTAATGATCCGGTGGTTACCGCATGAATGATAATTCCGCACAATAAAACACATCCACCGAAAAGGTGCACCAGAATATAACGGAATCCCGCTTCCAGAGACCGTTTTGTTTTTCGATAAAAAACCAGAAAAACCGAAGAAATTGCCATAATCTCCCAAAAGACAAAGAGCGTAAACATATCTCCGGCAAAGACCACGCCGAGAGTGCACCCCACATAAAGTAATGCAGCCACATGCTGTCCGTATTCCTTTATATGGATGGCATAGACCATACCAATAAAGGACATGATTACAAAGACATAAGCAAAAACCATACTGAGTTTGTCCACTCTGCCCAGGATAAGTTCGTAATCAAGAAACTGGTATGTCCAATAGACACCGTGGGGCATGTTTATAAGATTCCAGAAAGCTATGGCCGGAATCATCAGCACAAGGGCTTGTTTTAATACTCTTATCCTGACCAGGGGGATCAAAAGCGCCCCTACTATATAAATGAATACTGGGGGTACGATATTAATCATAATAATCCTCTTTCTTCATAAGCCAGCCATGGCCTATCCATTTGGATACAAGTATAATTACAACACATCCGACAAACCCGAATACAGCATCAAAGACCGGTATCTTCTGCCACCAGAAATGAGGGTGTTCGTTCGGGAACAGAAACCCGAGGATACAGGTTACTGCGATACTTATATAAAGAATAGTCTTTAATTTTTTTACCATCCTATCCTACTCCCATTATGTTTTGTACTGCCAGAGATGTTAGACTGAAAAAGCGAAAAAATGCATCCGGTACGATCCCGAATACGATTGACAACAAAGCTGTAATGACAAGAGGGATTACCATGAACATGGGCGCTTCATCAAAATGCGGGGCAACATCATCCAGCGGCTTTTTAAAAAAAGAATTGTAAATGATAGGAAAGAAAAAGGCCACATCAAGCATGGCGCTCGTCATAAATACAAACAAGAAAATAATCTGGTTTGCTTCAAGGGCGCCAAGGCATAAAAACCACTTACTGATAAACCCACTCATAGGAGGAATGCCTGAAAGCCCGATGGCTCCTATGGCAAAAGCTCCCATTGTCAATGGCATCTGTCTTCCCAAACCATCTAATTGGCTGACATAATCTTTGTGCATTTTTACATGTATGGCTCCGGCACAAAAAAAGAGCGTAATTTTCATAAAAGCATGATTTGCCATATGGATAATTCCGCCGGTCATGGAACTCTTGGTCAGAAGCGCCGCCCCAACGACGATCATAGCAAGATTATTAATAGTGGAAAAGGCAAGCCTTCTTTTCAGATGATCCTGGCCCAATGCAAGGAAGCCGGCCACGACTATTGTAAAGGAAGCAATATATGCCATGATTAGCCATATCCCCAAATCATGGAGAAGGCCAGGACCAAACACATAAAGTATGACCCTTAAACAACCAAACACACCGGCTTTAACAACAGCCACTGCATGCAGAAGCGCGCTTACAGGGGTAGGAGCAACCATAGCGGTAGGAAGCCATTCATGCATCGGCATAATACCTGCCTTGACACCAAAACCGAAGATGAGCATCGCGAACAGCATTATCAGGACAGTGCTCGACCCGCTGCCGGCTATAAATCCACCGGCTTTAAAATCAAGAGTACCGGTCATGTAATAGATCATTCCTATGGCAAACAGGAGGACGCAACCTGCTGTAAGGGTATAGGCCAAATATTTTCTCCCCCCCATGATCCCTTCTTTTGACTCCTTGTGAATTACCAGAGGATAAGTGGCAATGGTAAGTATTTCGTAAAAGACAAGAAAGGTAAGGAGATTGGCTGAAAATGCGATTCCTATTGTCGATGAAAGGCACATGGCAAAAGCGAAAAAATATCTCGTTTGCGCATGTTCGTTAAGCCCCCTGACATAACCTATGGAATAAAAGGAGGTTGCGATCCAGAGAGATGATGCAATCACCCCGAACAGCATTCCAAAAGCGTCTATCCTGAATTGCAACAAAAGCCCAGGATAAAAAGTTACTATAGTATATTCGATCACTTTTCCCTGCAAAATCACAGGGACCATGGAAAAGACGATCAGAAACTTTGCCAGCGCGGCCATGATGGTCCACGACTCCCGAATATTCCTGTTCTTCTCTCCAGTGGCCAGAATCAGAAAAGCAGCGATCATTGACACCAAGACAGCCCAAAGGGGTCTTGATGAATATAGAACATCCATTCCCATCCTCCCAGTCCTTAAAAGCTTGCAGGGACTGCAAACTGAATTACAGACGAAATGATCTTTCCGCTAAAGATGCCGAGGAGAATAACTCCTGCAGCCGTGATAACAATAGGAACAAGCATAGTAAGAGGAGCCTCGTCTCTTTGTATCTCCTCATGTTTTGTTTCCCCGCCATTAAGGGCATATGCCGGCTCCATCGGTTTTAAATAAGCGCATTCGATAACCCTGAAAAACAGCACAGCATTTATCAAGCTGCTGCATAAGAGCGCTGCCGCCCATACCCACTGCCCGGCTTCGATAGTCCCCAGGATGAGATACCACTTGCTGAAAAAGCCACATGCCGGCGGTATACCAACCATGGAAAGAGCGGTTATCGTAAATGCGGCCATAGTAAACGGCATTTTCTTGTTCAGGTGACGCAACTGTTGTATTTCCCGCGTTCCTGTCTTATACAATATAGCACCCACAACCAAAAACAGGCACGCCATCATAACAGCGTCGTTCATGATGTGAAGGATAGCCCCGGTAAGTCCCATTCGATTCGCTACACTCACACCAATAACAATATACCCGACTTCCGCTACAACAACATAAACAAGCATCCTCTTGAGGTCTGTTTGAGCAAGCGCTTTAATTCCTCCCCAAAAAATAGCCATGACTGACAGCCATCCCAATATGGGCATTACCGGCACCATGTTTACAGAAAAATTGGGCTGGAATACGGTAAACAATAGCCTAATCATCACATATGCAGCCACTTTGGTCATCAAAGGGGCAATCAGCGCACTCACCGCAGAAGGTGCAGTACAGTAAGCATCCGGCAGCCATGTATGCAATGGAAAGAGCCCTGCCTTAATGGCTAAACCAACAGTAAAAAAGGCAAAGGCGACAAGAATAACCTTGGAGTGATACAGGTCCGGCAGGATATTAGCCAGATCCGCCATATTAAGGGAGCCGGTTGCTATATAAAGGTATCCAATACCTAACAGGTAAAAACATGCACCGATGGTACCTATGATAATATAATTAAAGGTGGCCATAGGCGCCCCTTCCTCACCGATTGCTATTAAGGCATAGCAGGAAAGCGCAGATATCTCCAGGAATACAAAAAGATTGAATACATCACCAGTGATAACAATACCCATGAGTCCGGTGACGAGGAGAAGGAAAAGTGTATAAAAAGGAACTGTTTTCTCAGGGAGATTATCTTCAATACTCTTTTTTGAATAAATGGCAACAATCAGACTGATAGACGATACAATGACCAGCACAAATGCGCTAAGATGGTCCAGCATATATTCTATCCCCCAAGGAGGTGCCCAGCCACCCAGACGATAGGAAAATTTGCCTGTCGTCATAACAGTATTCAGCACACTTAAAGAGGAGATAAGAGGTATGACAAGGACGGCGACAACCCATGGATAACAAAGTCTCTTTTTCCACCACCCAATCACCGGGACAAAGAGGGAAGCAATCAAAGGAACTACTATAATCAGCGCTGCAAATTGATCTGCCATTTTAGGCTCCTGTTTCCTTTCTGATCTTCAGGATCTCGTCTTCTTCTAACGTGTTATATTTTCTATAGATTAAAATGAGTGAAGCAAGCGCAATGCCGGTTGTGGCTATAGACACCACAATAGCCGTAAGCATGAGTACGTGGGGCAATGGATTAATATAGTTGGCAACCTCGATAGCTTCATGGCCGTGGCCATGCCCGGACAGTATCGGAACTGTCGCGCCTGCTTTCACACCTATAGAAACGTAAAAAAGGATTATCGCGGACTGGAATATATTCATTCCGATTAATTTCTTGACAAGATTTTTCTTGCCAATCATCGCATAAAGCCCGATCATCATCAGAATTATATATATCCAAAAGTTGTATTTGCTGATTACGTAGTCGAGCATATCAGCCTCCTTCACCATTGCGCTTTTTTCTCAACATCAGAATGCAGCCAATCGCTGCCGTAAAGACTACTACGGTCTCACCCATCGTGTCATAACTCCTGTAATCCGCAAGCACAGCAGTAACAATATTAGGGGTTGCCGTCTTTTCCGTGGCCTCCTGAATATACTGTGGTGAAACATGCGAACTGGCCGGAGAATTGGGATCACTCCACTTAGGCATGTCTTCAACGCCATATATGAGTAATGCGCCTGTCATAATGACTGCGATTAAAGCAATAACTTTCAATCTTTTGACCTCCTTTTTGTTTTACTAACCGCTGCAATAAACAAGACTGTTCCGACTCCAGCGCCTACGGAAGCCTCGGTAAAGGCTACATCCACCGCCCCCATTTCCGTCCATAGGAGACACATAAAGAAACTGTAAGCGCCCAAAATAATAACAGCACCCAAAAGATCTTTTACATTAATAGCAGCAATCGCACAGATTATAATAAAAAGGCAGAGTATAAGATCAAGTTGCCAGATCATTTGCTTCCCTCCCTGGTCCATGGTTTGACACCGCACCGAAAAGCAGCTCTTGAAATGGCGTGGGTTGCAGTGGGATTAGCCAAAAAAACAAAAACAGCGACAACGACTATCTTTATACTGTCTAAAATAGCCCCGTGATATGCTGCATGATATATAGAAAGGCCGACAAGCGCTATAAGCACCGCCAGTGTGTCGCCTTTCCCCGTGGCATGCATCCGGGAATAAAAATCCGGAAAACGCAGGAAGCCAATGGTCCCTGTGGCAAAAAAGAAACAACCCACTAAAATCAGGATCATAGATATTCCTTTTACAATTTCCATCAAATTTCACCTCTCCCTTCAAAGTACTTTGCTGCCGCTAATGACCCGATAAAATTCAAAATAGCGTAAACCATGATGATATCCAAAAACATCTCTATCCTGCCATAGATAAAACCCATCAGCACCAGAACCACCAATGTTTTTGTGCCGATCGCTCCGACTCCTACAATCCGGTCTATAATAGTCGGCCCGTACACTACCCGATAGAGACAAAGTAAAACAAGCAAACAAAGGAAAATACTCACGCCTAAATAAAAATTTTCCATCTCAATACTCCAAAATTAGTTGTTAAGCTGATTAGCTGATTAGCTTAACAGCTTATTAGCCAGCTTATTGCTTTAATTAACCGTTAAGTTGTATTTATTAAGCTTTGAATACAATGTGCTGCGGCTCACATTAAGTTGTTTTGCAACTTTTAATTTGTTCCAGTTGTTCTCCTGCAAAATTTTCATAAGGAATCTTTTCTCATTTTCCTCAAAAGAGGTTATCCCTTCATTTTTTTCTTTTAACACTTCATGTAAAATGCGGGAAGGCAGTAACTCACGCTCAACTTTTTCACCCTTTGCCAGTAGGAAAGCGTGTTGTATTGAGTTTTCCAACTCCTTGACATTGCCTGGCCAGGAATAGTCCATTAATATCTGCATTGTATCGGATGTAACACCGCTAACATTTTTCCCTATTTCTAGATTCAGTATTTCTAAAAAGCATTCTATTAGAAGGGGGATATCATCTTTCCTCTGCCTTAAGGAAGGCAGGTGTATATTAATTACATTCAGCATATAAGAAAATTCTTCATTAAAAGTTCCTTTTTCGACCTCTTTCCCAAGATCAGTATTAACAGCGGCAATAATCCTGACATCTGTCTTAATCCTTTTTTTTCCTCCAAGCCTTTTTATAGACCCTTCCTGTAAAAAATCCTGAAGTTTGATCTGTGTCAATGGAGGCATTTTATCAATCTCACTCAAAAACACTGTGCCGCCATTATTCCGCTCCAGACATCCTTTCTTTTGAGATACCGCCCCTTCAAAGGCGCCTGTTTCATGACCAAAAAGTCCGCTTTCAACTATAAACCTCGGATAAGCTGAGCAGTTATACACATCAAAAGGTTTGTCTTTTCTTGAGCTGTTCAAATGGATACATCTTGCCACCAATGCTTTCTCAGTACCCTCTTCACCCTGAACCACAACCGAGGTATCAGTAGGAGCCAGATTCAATATCATATTGTAGATCTGCTGCATTCTGGCAGACTGTTTATTGATCTCCTGTATCTTCAAGCTCGCTTCCCTTGAATATTCTTTTCTTTTGAAGGAAGTCCTCCGGTTGCTATGTCTAAAAAGATCGAAATCATCGCAGCCATAACAGTGACCCCGACACCGACCTCAACGCCCAGAATACCGAGCGATCTTGCCTGCGCAATCCCCACATGCAGAATCTGATCAAGTTCTGCATAGTCTAAAAAGTTACCTCCAAGTATTAAACACAACACCCCTATTCCTGCATATATAAAGACTCCTGTGCTACATAGAATGGTATTCAATTTCTCGCTCATCTTCCTTAAAGCATTGTCCAATCCATAGGTAATGACCAATAAAATAATACTTGCCCCAAGAATCACTCCACCTTGAAATCCTCCTCCAGGGCTGTAATGTCCATGAGCGATAACATACAGAGCATAAATCTGCATAAAGGGTATCAGCAGCCTGGAAAGTGTCTTTACAATAACGTCATCTGATTGTTTAGTCATCATATCGTTTACCCCGGTCATTTCCTAAGTCTTTTTGTTTTACTTTAGTGCTACAAAAACAGGTGCCATATCGAGAGTATCCTGTACATATACATGGTCGGCTTCCATGAATATATGCGCAATCCTGTCCTCCATCTCACCGGTCAGAAGGTCTTCAGCGGTCTTTTTACTCACAGCATGCACGTAATAAACCCCATCTCTGATATCCAGGGTAATAGTTCCAGGCGTGAGAGTGATCGAATTGGCAAGTGTGACCAGAGAAATATCGCTTTCCAGTTTTGTCTTAAATTCTATTATCTTTGGATCTATCAGATTTTTTGGCCCCAAGGCTAATCTGGCAACATGCATGTTGGACAAAACGATCTGGTAGAGAAGCCATGGAATATAAGTAATAAATCTTTTTACTATTACACGCATATCTCCTGCTCTTGGATTGGCAAAAAGAAGATCATGCGTTGCATGCGAAACCAGACCGCAACAAAGAATTCCGATGCTGATATGAAATAAATCATAGTGCCCCGACAAGAGCAGCCAGCAACCAAACAAAATGATGAATGTTGCTGTAAATCTGGTAATCTCGGTCTTTGTTTGCCTGGCGCCTTTAAATATTGCCTCCACTCTTTTTCTTTGGACGGACTGGGCTTCTGAGGTTAATCGAGCAGCAATGTCCAAAACATCCTTGCTCCTCTCTCTTGCTTTCTCTAATATCTCAAAGGACTCATCCGTGGCCTGGACTAATATAGTTACTTCCATTCCGTTCCTCTTCTTTCTAAATAGAGCCTGAACGAAAACTGCTAATTTTTCCAATTTCTGCGCCAGGCTTAAATTTTAATCCTCAAAATACTCAATGTATTCCTGCGGTTAAAATTTGCGCCTTCCTTGAACTTGAAAAAATTTTCTAGTTTTCGTTCGGGCACTAAATGTGGCCTTATTTTCCTGCGTTCACACAAAAAATACGTTTTCCGAATTCAAAACGTTTTATCTAAAAGGAACCAGCAATGCAGGAACAGGGGTTCTCTCTACTACGTTGCACGAAGATTTTCCTACTAGAATATCTTTAAAGCTTTGCCCCGACGTTGTCCCCATAACTATTGATGTAGAATTATAATCTTGCGCTGCAAGAATAATCTCATCAACAGTTTTGCCTGCATATACATGATATTCTGCGTCAATTCCCTCTTTTATGCATTTGTTGCGCGTTTCTCTTAATTTTTCCATAAGCTGTCTCAGATCACGCACAGTCAATTTCTTGTGTATTACATTTACAATATCAAGCTCGTTGATTAATTGCTTAAAACCAAGTATAATCTGAAGCGCTTTTTCAGATGCCTGGGACCAATCGGTCGCAAACAAAACACGCTCAAATGCCCCTTTTGAAGTAAGCTTCAATCCTGTTTCATCTTTGTCAACTATCAGAACAGGCACGCTTGCCTCCTTAATAAGCTTTTTAACAATAGGATCGCCAAACAAAATTCTTCTTTTCTTTTTATCAAAATGAACCACGGCGAATGATATCTGATTTTCATGGATTGTACTCAAAACACAACTGGGCAAATCTCCAGAGTCAAATCTTATAGAAGCTTTCAAGCCATAGCTGTTTAATTTTTCTTTCCATTGCTCAAACAGCTCAAGAGCTGCATCATTCTTGTCTTTTTCTTCATCTATTACACAAAGGAAAATTATTTCCTTGAAGCCAATATCGCTAAAACCTGACAATCCTTCCAGCACCTTGGAACTTGGGCGCCTAAGATCTGTAGCATATAATATTTTTCCGGCCATTATCTCCCCTTTTTAATAGATATCAATCTTATTCTAGCCTTAAAAAACTAAATTTTATTTTGTTAAAGCAACTTTCGTGCCTTTATGATGCAAAATGTATGTCTGATCCTGTTTTTTCAGGTGTTACCAGAATTTGAAGCTGCAGGCATGAATAATATCATCAACACAAAGTGACCAAATTTTGGACATATAATAGTAATTTTTCAGAAACATCTTTATATCTTTGAATAATATTATGTAGGATTTTTGTACACATTTTGCCTAAAAACTGTACAACAATATTTTCCCATCTCTTTGAGCTTTAATACGCTTGTAAAAAAGGCCTTTTTTACAAGTAGTTGCGGATTTAGGACTTACAAATCATTAACGACTTGATAAAATTGGAAAAACCGCAATTTTTATACTTTTTTACGAGATCATCAGTTTTAAAAAAGCTCAAGCGTGAACGCCTTCTTAACGCTCTTAATTGTGCTTAATAAACACTTGACAATTTAACAATTATCTGTTTAATTAATATTAAAAAAATTATAATTTAAAGATGAGGACTGATGTGCTCAGTTGACTGAAAAACTGTGATTAAGGAGGATATTCTATGAATCTTAAAAAAATGCTGTTTGTGACCAATTTTGATAAATTGTGGTTTGACGCCCTGGAATCACTGATGGATCTCAGAAAATCAGGCCTTAATCATGTAGTTTTTCTCCATGTAATAGAAAAAGATAAAGTCGCAATGCGTCGTGGAAAAGGCTACCTCAAAGAGGAAGAGGTCGGTCTCAAACAAATGGCGGATGTGCGTTTTATAGATTGGGCCGAAAGCATATTTGAAAAAGGAATGGAATGCGGCGCCTATGTTGTAGTTGGTAATTATATCCCCAAGATTCTCTCAACGGCTGAAACAGAAAAAGCGGATCTCATAGTGATAGAATCCCATGAGAGGACAAAAGTAGAAAAACTGTACGTGGATTCAACGGTACTGGAACTCCTCCGGCGAGCCAAGACTCCTGTATTAGTGCATAAATATATGCTGCCATCGGGAAAGACCAACGAAAAGCCTTTTGAGGTACCCCTCTTTGCAACAGACTGGTCTTCTCCATGTGAAAGAGCATTGGAGCAGATTATCGACGTTAAAAACAGTGTTAAAAAAGTAGTAGTGGTTCATGTTGTCAGTGAGGATTCTATGAAGGGAAAATCTAAACATGACCTTCAAGTGCTTCAAAAAGAGAATAAGAAAAGGCTGGAAGATGTCCGTATTACTTTTGAAGACGAAGGAATAGAAACTGAGACTCATCTGTATATGGGAGAAGTTGTTCCGCAAATTGAAAACGCCTCGCGTGAACATGGCGCCACAATGATCATTACAGGCTCAACAGGGAAAGGAGCATGGCGAGAGCGATGGCTGGGAAGTATTTCTCAGCAATTGGCGGAATCATCGGAACTTCCCACGCTGTTAATACCTTAAAACCCGGTCGAGTTGTTAAATAGTGGAGTAGTCGAGTCATTATTAAAAATTAAAAAAGGCGGATAAGCAATTATCCGCCTTTTTAATTTCAACCTAAGTTGAGCGATTTTTTGCGAAGAAATGTGCCGAGATCTTAATGCAGCTAGGTTTGCGAAAAGCGTAGGCATACCAATGGATATGTCGAGACTTTTCGCAAGTCCTTGATGCGCAAGAGATTGGTGCAGGTCGAGTAAAAAATTGCTCAATTTAGGTTCAATTCAGGCTGTTAAGTTTCCAGTTGGTTGCCTTGATCTTTTGTAACTACTCAGGTTGATAGGCTGAAGGCTGAAGACTGTTAGGAAAAAGCGCATTTTGAAGCCATGTTTGGTGCAAGAATCAGATGTTTCCGCTAAAGTACGGCAATCGTGCTCTTCTGACCCCTTCAGCCTTCAGCCTGACTACGTGACTACGTGAGTAGTTAAGACAAAAGTTTCTTTATCATTGCCCCCAATTCTTCGGGCTCGACCGGTTTTTCAAGATAGGCTTCCGGTTCCGGCACCGGTTGATCTCCAAACTCGTCAAGGGCCTTCTGAGAGCGGAGAAAGGTTCTTTTGGCTATTCCGGAAAGCACGATTACCGGAATGTCACTAAATTGAGAATCCGTTTTTAATGCACGATACATCTTGATACCGCTTTCCTTAGGCATTAATATATCCAGGATAATTAAAGCCGGTTTTTCCTCTTTGACCTTACCCATACCCTCTTCGCCGTCTTTTGCAATCTCCGGCTTATAGCCACTGTCTTCCACAACGCTTGAAGAAAATGTTCTCACATCAACGTCATCATCAACAATCAGCACCTTTTTCGCCATAATGAATTCCTCCTTTTAGTATAATTTTGTAAAAATCATTTTTGCCCTAAACCTTCTTTCCCTGAAGCCGGATGGTAAATGTTGTTCCCTTGCCGAGTCGGGATACTACATCCATGGTTCCGCCGTGCTCATTTACAATCTTTTGTGTAACCAGTAACCCGAGGCCGGTACCTCGCGTTCCTTTTGTACTAAAAAATTCGGCAAAAAGCTTGCTTTGAGTTTCCTCGCCCATACCACAACCATTGTCTATAACTTCGAATTCCACGCCGCTCTTGTTCTCACGTCGTGTCCTTACTTTTACATACCACTGTTTTTGCGTATCAAGATCAAAAACACAGGCATCTATTGCATTTGAAACCAGATTAAGAAGACAACTATGTATTCCTTTTGGGTCAAGATATATCTCACCCATCTCCCTGTCAATATCCCTGATCAGGTCGATATCATATTCCTTTGCCTTTGATTCCATAAGATCGCAGACTTCATCTGCTATAATATTCGGATTATATATTTCATATTCAGGTTCTCGTTCTTTAGAATAAGTGAGAAGATCCAGAACAAGATCGGAAACTTTATGTATATTTCTTTCCACCATCTCCCAGCCGGTTTTCAATTTTTTTTGCTGGCGTTCCCTTTCAGTGTTTATATCTATAATTCGCTTCAGAGATCGTGCTTGAAGAGGCGCGGTAAACATATTGCTATAGTCTATTTTATTTTCCGCCGCCCAGTCAGCCGCTCCCTTTTTAAGAGCGGTATTTACTATGTAAAGACCGCCTTTCAAGCCATTTAAGATGTTTTTGACGCCATGAGCAAGACCGGCTACGGTCTGCCCTATAGCTGCCAGTCTTTCAGATTTAATCAGTTCTTTTTCCAGGCGTTTAATTTTTCTAAGATCCTGGAAAAAGCCGACACTTCCTATTGGCTTGTCGCCTTCATACAGCATTGCGCACGAAAATCTTACAGGCACTGCTTCGCCGCTCTTTGCTGAAACAAATGCTTCATCTCCAACAAAAATATCGCTTGCATTCCGATCTTTACCTGCAAAAACATCAGAGATTTTTTGAGATATCCCTTCAGGGTAAAAATTGCCGGCATTCATGGCACTTTTGGCTTCATTCACAGTATATCCAAACATCTCTTCCGCAGCAGGATTAAATATTATTATATTCTCTTCTTTATCCGTGGCAACAATCCCATCGATCGAACGCTGTACAAGCTTATCCTCAAACTCATATCTTCTCTTGATCTCTTCGGTTTTTTCCTTTACCATATTCCAAAGATCATTGGCATAGTTATTCAATGTCTTTTTTGTTTTCAGCCGTTCCTCAGCCCTTTCTAAGGCAATTGAAAGGAGTTGATCGCTCACCGGCTTGGTTATAAAATCAGATGCTCCAAGATGAAGCGATTGTATGGCGGATTCCATATCACCATGTCCGGTAATAACAATTACCTCTACCTCAGGGTTAATCTCCTTGATTCTTCTCAAGACTTCTATTCCATCCATCCCGGGCATCTTTATATCGGTAAGCACTATTGGAAAGAATTCTTTTTGAAACAAGTCAATTCCCTGCTGTCCGCTCGCTGCAGTTGCTACATCATATCCATCACTTTTAAGAGATATGCTGAAGACTTTTCTAATGCCCTCTTCGTCATCGATCAGTAAAAGTTTTGACATATAATTTCTGTTACCTCTCACAGTTGGCAGTTAACGGTTTCTCAAAACATAAAACCGTGAACTGTAAACCGACAACCGTGAACTGCTATTCTGAAATAGCGGGAAATGTCATTTTAAAGGAAGTCCCCACATTTTCTTTACTTTCAACAGTGATCTCTCCCCCATAGTCTTTAACAATCTCATAACTTATAGACAACCCAAGTCCTGTTCCAGCGCCGATTTTTTTGGTTGTAAGAAATGGTTCAAAGATCTTGTCAATAATATCAGCCGGTATCCCCTTTCCGTTATCTGAAACTATTGCTACAACTTGTTTGTCTTCCGCAAAAGTCCTGACCTTTATAATTTTTTTCCAGGTTTTTCCTCTTTCCTCCAAAGCATCACGCGCATTAGTAATCAGATTAATAAATACCTGCTCCAGTCTGTTATGATCCGCCAGTATTGGAGGAAGATTTTCAGCAAGATCCAACTCTATATCTATCTGATGAAGAATTAATTGCTGATTTAATACCTTGAAGACATCGGCAATCGGTTTATTGATATTAACCTCGGATCGTGTAGCGTCAGATGGTCTTGCAAATTCTCTCATATGATTGATTATCTCACTCGCCCGGTCAACATACCTGCTCATCTCTTCTGCCATGGTACGAAATGTCTCTTTATCTATACTTTCACCTCTGCCTATCATCTTTATAAAAAAATCACTCCCCACCTTAATGACATTGAGCGGCTGATTCAACTCATGAGCAATGCCGGAAGCCATAGTGCCAAGTGCCGACATCTTGCCGGCCTGAATTAATTGAGCTTCTTTTTCAACGCTTTCAGTAACATCAGAAGTCGTTATAATCAGCACATTTTGCTTCATATATTCTGCAGGACGTACATGAATGTTGACATAAAAAAATCCATTATCTTTCCTGCAATGCTGCCTTTTTAAATAAAGGAGAGTCTTGCCCTTTTTAATTGAAGCAAAATCATCAATTATATCTTTGTATGCTATGTTTGAAAGATCAAAAAAGGACTTTTGCAGAAATTCTTCTCGTGAATAGCCATAATAGCCTTGAGCTGTCTCATTTACATCCAGGATGGCAAATGTCCCGCCGTCGACAATAAAAATCGGATTCGGATCAGCATTGAACAGATCCCGGTATTTTTTTTCAGAAATTATCAATTCCATTTCAAATTGATTGAGACTGAAAAGCATGTGTTTAAATGAATCGGCCAGACGCGTTATTTCATCTCCGGAGTATTTTTTATAAATTTCGCACTTAATACACCCCTCAAGCTTTTCCGGAAACTTTTCTGAATGCTTTGACCGACAGAGAGTATTCTGCACAAACCAGCACGGCATGTCTGTCCCGCCATATGCAGGACACTCTGTTTTGTTACAATCCGATTCTTCCCAACACTTAATAGTTTTGCCGAATTGGATTATGGATTTTCCGTGACTGGCCAGGTTTGCCATGGAGGTAAGCCTGGAAATAGGACGTGTAATATAATGCGAAAGCCACAGAGTCAGAAAAAACCCCGCAGCTCCAATAAGAATCAGGGTAACTACAATTTCACGGTTTCTAAGCGCTATAATTCTTTTTTCTGTTGGTAACCAGCTAATCCCCACAGACAATACACCCAGCATATTTTTTTCTGTTCCGTGACACTCATTGCAAGCTTTTTCATTTTTGATGGGCATAGCATAGCTGATAACTTTTTCTTTCCCATAGTATTCAAAGCCATTAACCAGGCTTTTGCTTTGCAAACTCCTTTTAGTAATTTCAGAATTAATTGAACTGCCGATAAGGTCGGCATTGCCGGCATGCTTTATAATTCCGTTCCAATCACAAAGAATGATTCTATGTAACTCTTCAGCTTCATTCAAGTCTTCTAATATTTTCTGAACATATTCCATCTCACCGTCGAGCATCGGATATTCAATGCTTCGCATAACAATATTGCTGACCTTAAGCGCCCTGCTCTCTTGCTCCACAGTATAAAACTTTATCTGCCTTATTGTCTGGTAATAAGTAAAAAAGCCCATTACGCTACACAAAATCAGGGAGAACCCCAATATTATTTTATTTCTCAGGTTATTGCGAACAAGATTTGAGATAAAGGCTATTTTAAATGGCATTGTTAAATACTATTTACTCGAATGAATATTATACTTTTTTAGCTTTGCATAGAGAGTGCTGCGGCTGATGTTCAGTTTTTTTGCAACCTGCAATTTATTCCATTTATACTCCTCCAGCACTCTGGCAAGAAACTTTTTTTCGTTATCTTGAAAGGAGCTTATTTTTTGCTCTTTGTTTACAATAGAGTATATATCAAGCGGAAGGCTTTGTCCGCTGATAAATTCATTTTTGGTAAGAATAAATGCATGTTCAATAATATTTTCCAATTCCCTTACATTCCCGGGCCAATTGTAACGCATCAATGTGTCCATAGCTTCCGAAGAAATTCCTTTTACCTTTTTATTCCCTCGCAAGTTCAGCCTTTTTAAAAAATGTTCAACTATAAGCGATATATCATTTCGTCTCACCCGAAGGGGAGGAATATTTATTGGAATAACATTCAAACGATAATATAGGTCCTCCCGGAAGTTCCCATTTTCCACCTCTTTTTTTAAATCCTTGTTGGTAGCCGCTATTACTCTGATATCCACCTCAATAGTTTCTATACCCCCCGATCTTTCAAACTTTTGAAATTGAAGAAATCTGAGGAGTTTAACCTGTGACATCAGAGGAATTTCTCCAATTTCATCCAAAAAAAGAGTTCCCTTGTCTGCTAATTCAAATCGTCCGAGCTTCCGATGGGTTGCGCCGGTAAATGCTCCTTTCTCATGGCCGAACAACTCGCTTTCAAGTAGTGTCTGTGGATAGGCGGAACAATTCACAACAATAAAAGGATTGTCTTTTCGATAACTATGCAAATGAACGGCTCTTGCTACAAGCTCTTTCCCGGAACCGCTCTCTCCCTGAATCAGCACGGTTGCATCGGTAGGAGCTATATCCAAAATCAACTTATAGAGCTGCTGCATTTTATGATCTTTTCCGACAATACCTCCATAGCCTGAAAACATTTTGACCTTATTCTCCAGCTCCTTCATTTTTTCGTTGTTCAGGGCAATTCTTCTTATAATGCCCGCAACCTGTGAAAGCATAAGATAGAGAAAGCGTAAATCTTTTCCGGAAAAAACAATATGCTCAGGGGCAAGCAAAATTACCACCCCAATAACCTCATCTTCCTTAATTATCGGAACAAGGGAGATCGAGCCATAGCCGTCAAAGCTTTCCAACCAGGGATATCCACTATCTCTAAGTTCATCAATATTCATGGGATGACGCATCAATGCAATATTCGAAATAAGGCCTTCTCTATCTTCAATACTCAGTTCTCTGTACCCATTAACCTTAACAAATCCTTTTTTCTCTTTATTAAGAATAAGTGGGGCAATCTCTTCAAAAGAGAGTATATTTTTGGTTTGGTTGATTATAAAATCAAACGCCTCTCCAAGGGATTTCTTTTCACTGGTCCTGCGGGTTATATCGCAAAGAGATTCCATTTCCTTGTACGATTTTTCAAGTTCTCCGGTCTTTTCTTTTACAGCTTTTTCAAGATTGTAGGTATAATTTTTGAGTCTTTTTTTGATTTTCAATTTCTCTTCAGCGCGTTTTAATGCAACTGAAAGGGCTTCTTTACTGATAGGTTTTGTAATAAAATCAGATGCATCAAGCTGTAATGATTTTACAGCAAGCTTCATATCACCATCGCCTGTTATTACAATAACCTCTGTCTCCGGATTTATCTCTTTGATCCTTCTTAAAACACCTATACCATCCGTTCCCGGCATTTTTATATCCGTCAAAACAATAGAAGGGGCTTCTTTTTCAAAAAGCTCAATTCCGCGCTTTCCGTTTTTCGCTGTTATAACATCATAACCCTCACTTCTAAGCGATATGCTCAGCAGTTTTCTGATGCCCGCTTCATCATCTATTAACAAGATTTTTAACATAACAATTCTTTATATTTTGAGACCGTTGAAAAATGATCAGTTTTGTTACAGTTCAAGGAAGGCGAAAATTTTAAACGTAGTAATACATTGAGTATTTCGAGGCTTAAAATTTGAGCCTGACACCGACACTTTAGTGAAGCTTTAGCGCTAATTGGACAAAAGGGGGCGTTTTGCAAAGGTCTCATTTCAGGTTGTGCATCACTTCGATGTAATTCAAAATAGTTTGCTTTCGAAAATTAGAAATAATTTAAAAATAATAGGACAATATTTAGTGCATTGTCAATATAATAAGTGTTTAAGTGTTTAATTGAGCGCTGATTTTTGCCTTCTGTTTTGTTTACAAAAAACGGTTATCATGATATAAGTAAAATTTATATGATTTGTGAATCAATTCATAAGTATCTATAAATGTAAAGAATCCAGGTCAAGAAGACGTTTTTCTCTGACATATAAATATAGGGTGGAAAAAATGAACACTGAACGCGAAAAGATCGAATTTGATGTGCTGTTTGTTGGCGGCGGCCCTGCAAGCCTTGCGGGCGCAATAAGATTGATGCAGATTGCAAGAGAAAAAGATATAAATCTTGAAGTGGCTCTCATTGAAAAAGGATCGGATATAGGATCAAATGCTTTGAGCGGAGCTGTTTTAAATCCCATTGCATTAAAAGAGCTTGTACCTGATTTTCTGCAAAGAGGCTGTCCAATTGAAAAAACGGTAAGGGGTGACGAATTTTACTTCCTGACAAAGAATAAATATTATCATCTACCTATTATACCAAGATACATGCATAACAAAAATTTCTTTATTATCAGTCTATCTAAATTTACAAAGTGGCTTGCGGGCATAGCAGAAGAACTTGGGGTAAATATATTCCCGGGTTTTGCAGGGAAAGAGATTCTTTATGCCTTAGATCAAAAGACAATAACCGGAGTTCGCACAGGTGATAAAGGACTTGGAAAGGACGGTGCCCCAAAAGGCAATTTTGAACCAGGAATAGATTTGCTGGCTAAAGTTACTGTTTTGGGAGAAGGTTCAAAGGGAAGTCTCCTCAAAGATATTGAGGAAAAGCTTGATATTTTTTCCGGAAAGATGCCGCAGGTTTTTGAAACCGGGATTAAAGAAGTTATACAGCTTCCTGAAAAAAACTATTTTACAACCAGCAAAGGCAACGATATTCATACTTGCGGTTATCCATTAGGCATTAATACACCGGGTGGTGGATTTATTTATGAAATGAAAGACAACAAGGTTTCCATAGGATTTCTTACAGCTCTGTCCTATAGGGACCCAAGGCTTGATCCTTACGAAGAATTCATAAAATTCAAGCGACATCCTTTTGTGGCAGATATTATTAAAAATGGTAAAGTAATAGAACAAGGCGCAAGGACTGTTCCTACCGGAGGATATTTTACAATGCCGGTGCTCTCTGTTGATGGTGGAGTATTTGTCGGGGGCTGCGCTTCAATACATAATACTCCGGGGCTTAAAGGTATCCATGTATCTATGAAGTCCGGTATGCTGGCAGCAGAAGCGATTGTGGAATCTATTGAAAAGAACAGCTTTACTCAGAAGACTCTCGGTCATTATCATGAATTATTTGAAAAAAGCTGGGTAAAGGAAGAAATTTTTGAAGGAAGAAATTTTTCACAGGCGCTTTCGAAAAGCGGATTGTTTAAATTTATACTTCTTGGAGCTCAATATTTCACAAAAGGACGGGGTATATATGATAATATGCCTATTGAAGAAGATTGCAAAACATTAAGGATTGCAGAAAATGGTGGGCATGCCGGGAAAAATTTGGACAAAAAGGTTTTTGATGGTGTTTTGTATGTAGATAAACTTACAGGTGTTTATCTTTCAAAAACCATGCACAGGGAGGACCAGCCGTGCCACATTATAGTTCATGATAAGAATTTATGTGTTAATCAATGCTACACAAATTATCAATGCCCCTGCACTAAATTTTGTCCAGGTAATGTTTACGAAATTGAAATAGACGAAAAGACTTCTCAAAGACGACTTAAACTTAACCCAGCCAACTGCCTTCACTGCAAAACTTGCGAGATCAAGGATCCGTTCAGGAATATTACCTGGACATGCCCGGAGGGTGGCGATGGCCCAGGTTATACTATACTTTAGGGTTTGTAAGGGCTCGGGGCTAATAATATTGCCACTTGACTGTTTTGTTAAACTGGCATAATTATTATAATAAACATTGTAACCGTTCACGGTTACCGGTTATACAGTTCACGGTTCAAAAAGACAAAAAGCAGAAGCGAATTATGGGATCGGCTGCGGAGCTGAGAACACAGATTTATATTTCACGAGAGGTTAATATATTTTCTGATTTAGATGCGAAAGAATTAATTCAAAAGTTGAAATCAAGATCCAAAATGCTTCAATCGTTGCATAGTTCATTGAAAAAACTGTGAACTGTGAACCGACAACCGTGAACGGTTACTAAACATTTATATCTTTGGAGAATAACTATTATATGCCTTTTTCAATTGCTCTGGCCGGAAAAGGAGGTACAGGCAAAACTACAATAGCCGGCATGCTGATAAAATATTTGGTGATCAAGGGGAAAGTCCCTGTACTTGCAGTAGATGCGGATTCAAATGCAAATCTAAACGAAGTGCTTGGCCTTGAGGTTAAAGATACACTTGGGAATGTCCGTGAAGAAATGAAAAAAGGAAAAGTCCCCAGCGGTATGACCAAAGATGTCTTTATGTCAATGAAACTGGAACAGGCTATTGTTGAAACCGAAGGATATGATCTAATTGTTATGGGACAACCTGAAGGAACGGGTTGTTACTGTGCTGCTAATAATCTTCTAACAGGATTTCTTGAACGGCTTACAGGCAACTATCCTTATATAGTAATGGATAATGAGGCCGGCATGGAGCATATCAGCCGTTTAACAACAAGAAACGTTGATGTTCTGCTTGTTGTTTCCGACACATCAAGGCGAGGACTTCAAACAGCTATTAGAATTAACCGACTTGCAGATAAATTAAATATAGGGGTTTCAAAAAGCTGTCTGATTATCAATAAGGTAAAGGAGAAACCATCTGAAGTTGTATTCGATATGATTCAAAATAATGGTATTGAAATCGCCGGAACAATACCTGACGATACTACACTTTACGAATATGACTTAAATGGAATCCCTACTATTAAAATGCCTAATGATAATAAAGCTGTTAAAGCGGCATTTGAAATATTTAATACTATTATTAAATAATTTAATAGGAATTTCCATTGTAACTTCTCAAAAAGTTCGGCTAAAGATAAAAAAGATTCGCCCCAATCAGGGCGATCACAAGGATCGCCCCTACTAATTTAATTAAGAGACAATTATGAATAAAACCGGCTTTTTATATGATGAAAGATATTTACTTCACGATACCGGCCCATACCATCCTGAAGTTCCTGCAAGGCTGGAAGCTATTTATAACGGAATAAAAGGCGCAAACCTTCTTTCCATGCTGACCTTGATCAACGCAAGCCATGCGGATCTTAAATGGATAGAAACTGTGCATGAGAGAGACTATATTAATCGCTTTAAAGAAGCTTGTCTTGCAGGAAAAAAGATATTCGACAGTCCGGACAATCAGATGTGCCCTGAAACTTATGATACAGCCCTGCTTGCAGTGGGAGGCATTCTTGATACAATAGATCTGGTCATGAAAAACAAAATTGATAATGCATTCTGTGCTGTAAGGCCTCCAGGGCATCATGCTGAAATTAACAAAGCTATGGGGTTCTGCTATTTTAACAATGTTGCAATTGCTGCAAGGTATCTTCAAAAAAAATGGGATATAAAAAAGGTCGGAATCTTGGATTTTGATGTCCATCATGGTAATGGGACTCAACATATTTTTGAAGAAGATCCATCTGTATTTTATTATTCAATTCATCAGCATCCCTCATTTGGATACCCGGGTACCGGCCGAGAATTTGAAAAGGGATCAGGGCCCGGCTATGGATTTACATTGAACTCTCCGGTTTTGCCGGACCAGGGAGACAGTGAATACAAGAAATTTTTTGAAAATGATCTTTTAGCTGCCTTTGAAACATTCAAGCCTGAAGTTATTATTGTATCTGCAGGTTTTGATGCTCATATTGATGATGATATGTCAGATATCAGGTTGTCAACAGAAGGCTTTTCATGGATAATGGAAAAAATAGTCGAAATGGCAGGCATTTATTCTAACGGTAGATTAATTTCCGTGCTGGAGGGAGGATATTCCCTTAAACGCCTTCCTGAGCTGGCAAAAAATCATGTTGAAATTTTATTAAATAGTTAAGTTGTTTGGAAGTCAAAATGTTTGGAGGATAAAATGTTTGTCAGCCAATCGATGACCAGGGAGGTCATCACAATTAACAAAGATGCTGATATTTTTGAAGCAAAAGATAAAATGACCAAACACCGTATACGCCATCTTCCGGTAGTGGGGAAGGATAATCGTATTATAGGGATTGTTTCAGATCGTGATATAAGAAGCGCTCTTCCCTGCAGTCTATTAAAAGATTACGATACAGGAAAAACAAGGGAAAAACTTTTAGAGTTTAAGATTAAAGATATCATGATAATTGATCCCTTTACTATTTCTTTGTCATATACCATTCAAGATGCCCTTATGCTTATGCAGAAAACACGCGTTGGAGCATTTCCTGTTGTAGATAAACAAGGCAGAATTAAAGGCATCATCTCTACTCGTGACCTTTTACGCGCATTTATCAATGTTCTGGGTATAGAAGAATCCGGGACTCTATTATGTATTATTGTAGAAGAAAAAATTGGTCAGTTGAAAAAAATTGTTGATGCCATCACCGAGGAAAATATTTCTTTTGGCAGCGTTCTTGTAGCCAGATACTGGGATGAAGGCAAGAAAGCCGTTTTTCCATACCTTTTAACAAAAAAGGTAAGTCACGTGAAAAGAAAACTTAAGAAAATGGGCTACACTCTTCTCGACCCGACAGAATGGTATATCGACCAGATATCTCAAGATAAATGATATATAGACTTTCAGATAATTAATTTCACTGTGTTATCAGTCGTCGACGTATAGATTAATACGCCTTCCTCCTTCTATCCTTGTGAAATTAGTTATCTGAAAGTCTATAACTTCAGACCCTGAACAAGGGGGTAAAATGTATATTAAATGCTGGGGATCAAGAGGTTCCATTCCTGTATCAGGGAAAGATTATATTAAATACGGCGGCGATACAACCTGTTTAGAAATAAGAAGCAAAAGCAATGATATAATTATCGTTGATACCGGCACTGGAATTCGAAGGCTTGGTAACCAGTTAATAAAAGAAAGTCTATATAAATATAATATTATCTTCACACATGCCCACTGGGATCATATAATGGGCCTCCCTTTTTTTAAACCGCTTTATTCCAAACATGCCGAATTACGAATGCACAAATGTCCATTTCACGGTAAATTTGTGGAAACCATGCTTTCAAAAATTATGGCCCCGCCTTATTTTCCTGTAGGCGATTCTGATTTAAGGGCAAAAATATCCTATGAAGAAGCATGTAAAACAAAATTTGAAATAGGATCCGTCACAATAATACCCATTCCTATCAGTCATCCTAACCGGGGTAGTGGATATAAATTCATTGAAGACGGGAAATTTTTTGTTTTTCTTACAGACAATGAACTGGGCTTTATCCATCCTGGAGGTCTGGAGTATAAAGAATATCTTGAATTCTCTTATGAAGCGGATCTGCTTATTCACGATGCGGAATATACACCTAATGAATATAAAACAACTATTGAATGGGGCCACTCGGTATATACCGATGTGCTCAATCTTGCTTCTGAAGCCGGAGTAAAGAAATTGGGGCTTTTTCATATTAATCAGGAAAGAACTGATAGTGAAATGGATAAAATTGTTGAAGATTGTATGAAAAGCATAGCTGAAAAAGACCATAAATTTGAATGTCTCGCAATAAATAGCGACATGAGTTTCGTTTTATAAATTAATGACAGAAAAAAATAATAACAAAACCCTGATAAAAACTGTTTCATTAACCCCACCCTCTTTACAAGATAATACTGCGGATGCTGAACGGCTGATAAGGGCCATAAAATCTCATCTTAGGACAAATACTGTTGATATTGATCTTTATTTATTAAGGCGGCTTCCCGGTCTTCTCAGGAAGTGGAACTATAATGTCCGCTGTATTTTTTTAAAAGACCGCACAAGATGGATTCTTACAGGTATAACCAGCTCAATAGATACAATTCCCATTGCAGGCCTGGCTGTTGACTTAGGCACCACAAAAGTTGTTCTACGCATCATAGACCTTTCAACAGATACAATTCTTGCTGAACATACCTTTGACAACCCCCAGATAGCTGTTGGGCCTGATATATTAACCAGGATACATTACTCTGATCAGGATGAAGGGCTGAAAAAGATAAACAGACTGATTATAGATGGTCTCAATCAAATGATTGAGAAATCGTGCAGCTCGTGCAACATCAAACCTGATAATATATACGCTGTTTCTGTTGCAGGTAATACTGCTATGACTCATCTTTTTATGGGGCTTAATCCATATTGGATAATACGAGAACCGTATATTCCTGTCGTAAACAAGCCCGGCCTTATTAAAGCGAAAGAATTGGGCATTAATGTTAATCCTCTTGCGAGAGTTATTATATTCCCAAATGTCGGCAGCTATTTTGGAGGCGACCTGATAGCAGGTATTCTTTTCTCGGGTATTGATAAAAAAGAAGACGTATCCATTTTAGTAGACGTTGGGACAAATGCAGAGGTCTTGCTCGGCAATAAACATTGGCTTGTAGCATGCGCCGGCGCGGCAGGTCCTGCCCTCGAAGGGGGTGTAACCAAGATGGGAATGCTGGCTGGTCCCGGAGTTATTGATCGGATTACAATTGACCCGGTTACTTTTAACATTAAAGCTCATACAATAGAGGATGAGCCTCCTAAGGGAATCTGCGGATCAGGACTTATAGACCTTGCGGCCTGTCTCTTTCTTTATGGCATTATCGACATCCGCGGCAAGTTTGTGCCATCAATGTGCGGTAACAGACTGAAAGATAAAGATGGTATGAAATATTACGTGGTAGTGCCTGCAAGCGAATCCGGAACAGGGTCTGATCTTATAATCAGCCAGGCGGATCTTGACAGCCTGATAAGATCTAAGGCCGCAATGTATACAATACTTGAAACTATTACTTCTTCGGTAGGAATGTCGCTTAAAGATCTTTCTACATTTTTTGTGGCAGGCACCTTTGGTTCTTATATCAATCCCAAATCAGCCATTGCCATTGGAATGCTTCCCGACTTGCCTGTTGATAGCTACAAAGCATTAGGCAACAGTTCATTAGGCGGAGCAACAATGGCAATTAGGTCAAATGATTGCCTAAATGAAATTGATAATATCAGAGACAAAATAACCTATCTTGAGTTAAACGTAAATCAGGAATTTATGAACAGATTCAGTGCCGCCAAGTTTCTACCTCATACGGATAACTCTCTTTTTCCTTCAGTTAAACATAGCCGTTCACGGCTTGAAACTTGAAATTGGAAAGTATAAATTGGGGAGAGATAAAGTAGAAATTGGAAATTGGGAAGAACAGTACAAAAGCATGAAGGCCAAATTTCCAATTTCAATGTTCTCTTAGCCCCTACTTTATTTTTTTATTAAGATAAGCCTGTTTAACACCTATTGCTTTTGCTGTTTTAGAAATATTATTTTTATTCTGTAAAAGCTTTCTTTGAATAAATGCCTTTTCAAAGGCTCTTTTAGCATCCTTTAAGTAATCTATTAAAAAAAACTGTTCTTCGAAAGACCTTGTCTTTTCCATAGTTACCGGCTTATAAGCGTTCGGGATATCAGACGCCTCTATAATATCGCCTTCCACCATTATTGCCATCCTTTCAACAAGATTTTTCAACTCTCTGACATTTCCAGGCCACGAATAAGCGCGTATTACTTCAATTGCTTCTGCTGTCATGGTTTTTTTTGTACTTCGATTCTGTTTAGCACATTCATCAAGAAATGTTTCAATAAGTAAAGGAATATCTTCAGAACGCTCCCTTAAAGGTGGAACTTCAACAGGTATTACATTCAGCCTGTAATAAAGGTCTTCTCTGAAAGTACCCTTTTCAATCTCTTGCTCAAGATCCTTGTTGCTGGCAGCTATTATTCTTACATTCACTGTTAATATTCTATCGCCTCCAACTCGCTGAAATTGCTGCTCCTGTAGAACACGAAGAATTTTAGCCTGAGTTTTCAAGCTCATATCACCTATTTCATCCAGAAATATAGTGCCATTGTTAGCTAATTCGAATTTGCCTTTTTTCTTTGAAGTTGCTCCTGGAAAAGTGTTTTTCTCATGGCCGAACAGCTCACTCTCTATTAATTTCTCAGGAATTGCCGCACAATTTACAGCTATAAGAGGCTGATCAACCCTTGAACTCAACTGATGCATAGTACGGGCTACCAGTTCCTTTCCTGTGCCATTTTCGCCTGTTATTAATATCCAGGTATCAGTAGGGGCTACAAGCTCTATCTGCTTTTTCAGTGCTACAGTTGGCGGACTATTGCCGGTTATTGAATGTTTTTCAATCGTCTTTTTGCGCAGATACCTGTTCTCTTCTTCAAGTCGTCTGAAATTAAGTGCATTGTTAATTGTAACAATAATGTTATCTATGGAAAGCGGCTTTTCTATCAAGTCGTATGCTCCAAGCTTTGTTGCTTTTACTGCTGTTTCTATTGTCCCGTGACCGGTTATAATTATAACCGGAATAGTCGGATAATTTTTTTTTATCTCTTTTAAGGTTTCAATACCATCAATACCCGGCATCCAGATATCAAGCAGAACAAGATCAGGAGATCTTTCTTCAACTATCTTTAATCCCTCATATCCATTTGTGGCCGTTTCAATCTCAAATCCTTCATCAGCAAGCAGGCCGCTTAAAGATTGAAGTATGGAAGGCTCATCATCAACAATTAAAATAGATGGAAACATCTTGCATAGCTCCTTAGGGTTCGCTCAAAAATAAATTTACATTTTCAGGTGTTGAGGCGCTCGCATGGCAAGACGCAAGGAGGGCGAATAGCGAGCTATTTAACCGACGAGCAACGTAGCCATGCGGGATGGATCGGCGCATCAAAATGTGAAGTTATTTTTGAGCGAGCCCTTAGTTCAGGGTTCAAGGTTTTATTCAAACCGGAAGTTCAATTACAAATTTAGCTCCTTGGGGCTGGTTGTCTTGCACACGTATTCTTCCATTATGATCAGCAATTATAGTGCTGACAATTGTCAGCCCTAAACCCATTCCAGCTTTTTTGGTTGAAAAATAAGGTTCAAAGAGGCGTGTTTTATCTTCATCGGAAATACCTGCTCCATCATCAGCAACCTCTATTCTCACCATCTTTAATATAGGGTCATGAGCCAAAGTTATAACAATATTGCCCTGTTTCTTAATTGCAATTATTGCATTGTCAACCAGATTAATCATAGCTTGCTTTATTTGCTGACGATCAAGATTAATACGCGGGATCTTATCTGAAATTATAACCTTGAAATTAATGTTTTGATGACTTTCTTTGTAAAGTGCTACAGACTCTTCGATTATTGGCGGCAATTCACAGGATTCAGGATTCGCCGTTGGGAATCTTGCAAAAGCAGAAAATTCATTTACCAGATTTCGAATCATATCAACATGGTCAATTATCATCTGAGTACATTCCTCAAAAATCGGTTCATTTATCTTTTCCGAATATTTCCGTTTAAGTCTTTGGGCCGAAAGCGTTATCGGAGTTAGAGGGTTTTTTACTTCATGGGCAATCCTGCGAGCAACTTCACGCCACGCTATCATTCGCTGCGCTTTCTCCAAGTCAGTCAAATCATCAAAGACCATAACTATACCCATATGGTTTCCGGAATTATCTTTGAGTTCATTAACATGTATCATAAAACTCCGAGGTCTTCCATCTATTGTAAGTTTTAAAGGAAGCTCGACATGATCATCATGATAACCGGTAAGATTTTCTATTAGTTCTATTGCAGCGCCAAGATGTCGTCCTTTTAACAGCTTTTTATAGCTTTTGTTTAATATATCCCCGGATTTAAGATTCAGCATCTTTTCAGCAGACTTGTTAATTGTAGTAATAAATCCATTGGCCCCCAGAGTTATTACACCAGCGGAAACATTCTTTAAGACAATTTCCATGTACTGCCGTCTTTCTTCAATTTCCACATTCTGCTCACGAAGCATTCGTGCAGAAAGTTCCAGTTGTTCTCTGCTGCTTCTGAGATCCCTTGTCATCTTATTAAATGAATCAACAAGACTTCCTATTTCATCATCAGCTACGGCACCTATGCTTACACTTAAATCTCCTTCCGCAACCCTTCGGGTGCCTTCAGCGAGCTCCATAATTGGTATTGTAATTGTCTTTGCCAGATAAAAACCAAACCATACTGCACAAAAGACAACAAGCAACGCCACTATTGAAAGATTTATATAATAAGTAACCTGAATAGGTCCTTTTAATAATTTTATCTGCTGGTATTCCTCGAAACCTCTTGAAATAGAAGCCATATTTTCTGAAAGATCCGAAGGAATAAGAATATTCAATACAACAAATGCCTCGGCATCTTTATGTTTGACTCCAAAAGGGACTGTCCCGATAGTTCTTATTAACTCACCCGTATTAATGTTTTCAAAAACCGATATTACTTTTTTTGATTCAAAGTCTTTCCGGAGGTTATCTGCTGAAACAAGACTAAGATGTTCATTCTCTGGTCCCCGGACTATGGCAAATGTAGTACGTTCTGAATTTATGTTATAAACTTCTACAGCATGGAAATTGAATGCCCGTTGGACTACCTGGATATAATGGGAAAGAGAACTTCTATTTTTAGGATCTAAAAATTGCTTGGTCTTAATCTGGTATGATATTTTTTCCATGAAAAACTGATTATTTTCCTCTGCATGTTTATAAACACTTCTTCCAACAAGCAGTGAATTTTCAAGAGCATGCTCGACAGGTACGTCAAACCAGAACTCGATGCTGGTTGTAATAAAATTGATCGAAAAGAAAAACAAAACAATGGTCGGCAGAAGGGTAAGGGCTATAAATGCAACAACAAGTCTCGTGCGGAGCTTTGCTCCCATGACTTTACGTTTTCTATCATAAAGAAGCTTTACCAGATTCCTGAATACAAGAAATATCAATAAGATAAGTAATAGCAAATTGATATTGATCAGAATGAACATAAGGATTGTGTTGGAAATTGGGATATCAGCTCCAAAATGAACAATCCTGCTTTCAGCAAAAGTCAAAACCACTACGACAGCGATTATGGCGACAATCAAAATGCCTTCTCTTTTACGCCTTTTTCGTTCATCTTCTGAAATAAAGGATTTAAGCTTTTTAAATCTGTTCTTACGCATAATAATTTTGGAAAGAATTCTCGGACAGGCTCCTAGTAGATGAAATCTGTTGTATGCCAATCGGTTTTAAAGTCCTTTAGTGAAACATAATGCAGATAAAAAGGAAGGGTAAGTTTGCCACGCTCGGCTTTAGCTCTAATTTGATATTTCCCGCCTTTTTTTAGTTTGGCAAGCGGAACAATTTTTAAGCTATCAACTTGTGTCATCAACTTCTGAGCCTCTTCGAAAGATTTTGTTACAAAATGTTCTCCACTTTCTGATGAACGCGTTATAATAAATTCTTTTTTTAAATTATCATATTTAATTGTATGAGTTGTAGTTATGTCGGCTATTTTATTATCAAACCAAAAATTCTTAACTTGATAAAGACTAGTAAAAAACGTAAAAGTTGCTGGCACTCCGTTTAAGATAGCTTTTTTCGTGTCATCTCTAAAAGCCCCCTCAATATTTAAATAAAGAAGAAGATGGTCGCGTGTATTTGTTACTGTCATGTTGGCTATTCTTGCATTCTGATCCTGAGCAAAAGCCAAATTTTGCAACATGAAAATTATAGCAAAGAAAATAATCCAAGTTTTTCGATTAATTAATGTAATCATATATGTAACTGTTCAGGTTGCCGGTTCACGGTTTACGGTTCACGGTTGGTTGTATGGAACCGTGAACCGAGTAATTACAATATATGATACATAATTAAATGGCAAGTGATTTTGATTTAAGGATATGTCGAGATTTTTCGCAAATCCTTGATGCGCAAGACATTAGTGCAGGTTAAAGTGGGAGCAATTCATCAATATCATGGATTATGCGTGTTTCCCATGACTTCTTGTTTTCGAAGAATTTTTTCAGAAAAGCATGGTTGAAGGAATGGCCGGATTTGTTTACTATAATATGGCCTAAAACCGGCATGCCAAGAAGAGAAAAATCGCCTATGCAGTCGAGAATTTTATGCCTTACGAACTCATCCGGAAAGCGCAAACCATTTTTGTTTAATATGCCTTTTTCGTCAAGCACTATGACATTATCCAGCGAACCTCCACGCGCAAAGCCATACTTTTTCAAGTATTCAATTTCTTGAAGAAAACCAAAAGTTCTGGCTCTGCATATTTCTTTTTCAAAAACTTGATCCGACACATCTATGGAATATGATTGTTCTTTTATTAGCGGATGATCATAATATATTGTACATGTGATTTTAAATTTTGATGCCGGATAGATACCAACGAATTTTCCATCTTCTTTAAGTTCAATGGGCTCCTTTACAATAAAAAAATACTTTGGGCCAAGTTGTTCCTCTATTCCTGCGGTTTTTATATATGAAATAAAAGGGCCGGCGCTTCCATCCATTATTGGGAGCTCATAGGCATCGAGTTCAACAATTGCATTATCAATTGAAAAGCCGGCAAAAGTGGCCATAAGATGCTCTATTGTTGAGACAATAAAACCATCACAACCTATGACCGTTGCAAGACTTGTATCCACAACCATATTAAAATGAGCGGAAACGCTTGGTTTATCAGTGAGATCAGTTCTCACAAATTTAATTCCATGATTAACAGGTGCCGGCTTAATTGTCAGATTAACTTTTTTCCCTGAGTGTACGCCCACACCTGAAAAACTGACTGGCTTTGAAATCGTTCTTTGTCGAAAATGCATCAATTATAGATATCTCCAAAAAATTATCGCCCTTTGGGCGAGCTATTAAGCTGTTGAGCTGTTGAGCTTATCAGCTTATCAGCACTATCGAGTCTATCATAAAGTAGATCAACATGATTTTTTAAATTTTGTCTTATTATAGACAGTTCCGGAGCCATTGGATTATATGTATTAACTATGGAATTACATAGTTCCAGCAAATCTGTTTTTGAAAAGCATGAAATATAGTTTATGAAATCAGTTGCAGGGGTATCTGGAATTAAATTATTGTAAGATAGTTGGGACAGACCCTTTAAAAAGCCTTTTAGTGTTCCCTCAACGGCAATATTATCAGACCAGACTATTTCTCCGACGCCATCAAGCCTGTCAAGGCGGTTTCTTATTGAAAGATTAAGAAAAAATACAAGCATAGCTTCAAGCATTAAATAGATGTCACTATCTGTGTTATTTTTTGCGGTTTCATTTTTATTTTCAAGCATTGGCGCATATTGCCTGACTGTAATGAGCTTCATTTCCATATTGTTTTTTTGAAGTTTTATGACAAAATCTCCTGCCGCATGATGCCATGGAAATATTTGCTCAAAAGTCTCAGCATTATAGTAGCAGGTCAAAATCATGGCTACCTGGCTGTATAGTTCCAGGGTTTCATCATCTGAAAGTAAAAAGTTTCCTTTTTCATGATCCCATACAACTATTTTTATACTTGAGTCTGTTTTAGCTTGTTTATATTTATTTTGGGAAATATGAAATTCATTAAAACCTTCGAACCATTCCCCCAAAAACATGCTGATTTCAACGTTTTTATTTTTTATACATATTTCACCCCGGCTATAAACTTTTGGAATAAATGAAAACGAAAACTCATTATTGAGTTTATTTAGAATTTCGAACTCCCTTTTAATAAAACCTTTGCCTGCACTTGATATGGCAGCGTTTAATACAAAAAGGATTCTTGATCCATTAATAAAGGTTTCAATCCTTGCGGGATGGTAAAATTCTCCATGTTTTTCCAAATAGATACGTATTTCTTGTATTTCTTCGGGCTTTATCTTTTGATTTAAATGTTGAGAGATTGCAGAAGTAATAGATTTAAATTCGTCTTTTTCCAAAAAAGAGCGGATAGCATAAAAATAATCTCCATAAGTTACAGAAATTTCTTCAGCTTTCTGCGGCTTTTTAATGCTTAATGGAATTGGTAATGACCAGATGTCGGTTTTTTCATCTATAAAGTATTTTTTACTTTGAAGATAGTACTTGAATTGAGGCTTAGGGGGCATTTTTTATTAAGTCAAAAAAATGCGGCCCAATAAATACTTAATTTGGGCCGCTTGATTAATTTAAGGTGAATTATCTGTACTTATCAATTTCTTTTAGAATTTCAGGAGCTACCTCATAACCGAATTTGCTTGCTTTATCACAATTTTCAACGGCTTTGTCATATTCACCTTTTTCCAAATACGCTATTGCTAAATTGTTGTAAGCAACTGCAAAATCAGGATCGAGTTCAATTACTTTTAAATTGGCTTCTATGCTTTCATCAATCAAGCCCGACATTAAATAAGCGCTTGCTAATGTAGAATGAGCCTGAATAAACCTGGAATTAAAAGTGAGAGCTTTTTTAAGGGCTGCGATAGCTTCTTCCGCCTCTCCCCTTTGAAGATGAACAAATCCCATATTACCATAACCTTCGAAAAAACCGGCCCTTGCCTTTGTTGCCCGTTTGTTGTATTCAAGGCAGCCGTCCAGGTCACCACGCTGCAGGCAGATCCCTCCAAGTTGTACGTAGGCTTCGGCAAGGCTTGGGCTGCAATCTATCGCAGCATGCAGTTCTTTCTCAGCTTCATTGTATTTTTTCTGACCCATCAGGCCTACTGCAAGGTTATAGTGGGATGTTCCGCAATCCGGATTTGAAGCTACGCCGGTCCGTTGCATAGCAATATATTCTTCGACATTTTTTGCTTTTGGCATAATTTATTCCTTAAAAATTTTATTTAAAAAGTAGAATAAGATACATAAGGAACGTGGACGAAATAACTTCCCCAAATCTATGCGCCTACTTTGGGAAGTTATTTCGTCCACGTTCCTAAACGAGATGTCAAAATATTGAAAATTTTATTTTGAGTTATTATAAAAATATTATCAACTAAAAACAGATTGAAGTCAATATTTAACTCTATAATATAACATCGATTCTTATCGAAATGTAAATTCAAGGGGAATATTTTTCCTTGACATGGTTATATATTTTATATAATTTCTTAACGTTATAGACTTATTGGGGGTAAATTTCTTCAACGTTGGGTTCAACAAGGAGGTTGTTATGATAACAGGATCTTTCACAGCACTTATAACGCCATTTAATGATTTTGCCGTTGATTATGAAAATCTCGATAAGCTTGTGGATTTTCAGATAAAAAACGGCATAACGGGAATTTTGGCTGTTGGGACAACAGGCGAAAGCCCCTCTTTAACGTGGGATGAACACAATAAAGTTATAGAGAATATCGCAAAAAAAACAAAAGGTAAATCTGTTTGTATAGCAGGCACTGGAAGTAACAACACCAATGAAACTCTTGGAGCGACTGAGCATGCTGTCGGTGTTGGTGTTGATGCTGTGTTACTTGTGGACCCATATTATAACGGCCCAAGTTCACTTGAAATACGTAAAGAATATATTGGACCGGTTGCCAGAGCTTTTCCAGATGTTGAGATTATTCCTTATGTAATTCCCGGCAGAACAGGCACACAGCTTTTACCTGAAGATTTAGCTTTCCTTAACAAGGAGTTTGGAAATGTTAATACAGTTAAAGAGGCAACTGGAAATATAGAAAATATGAGACATACCAGAGCTTGTTGCGGAAATAATTTTACCATTCTATCCGGTGATGATGGGATGACATATGATATGATGGTTGACCCGCAGATAAAAGCAGCCGGGGTTATTTCCGTTGTTTCAAATATCGCCCCAAAAGCTGTTTCTGAAATGGTTAAGTTCCTTGAGCAGGGTAACCAGGCCGAGGCCCAGAGACTGTTGTCAGCACTTGAACCGCTCTTTAAAATAGTTACTGTAAAAACCAGGGAAGTGACGCCATATGGGGAAGTTGTTTTCAGGGCAAGGAATCCTCTGGCCATAAAGGTACTGATGGCTATTCTTGGCGTTACATCCGGAGAATGCAGAAAGCCTTTGGGAAAAATAACAAAAAATGGTCTTGATATTGTTATTGAAGCGGCACGAAAGGTTCAGGCTGATAATCCTGAAATATTCCAGCCGGCAGCGGATTTCTTTGGAGTAGATATTGAGGCTCGTCTAAAAGATCCTTCAAGCTGTGAAGGACTTTTTTATGAGGAATACTAAGCACAAAGGCATGTAAATGGTCGAGTAGTCAACCACTCGACCATTTTTCCACTCAACCAGTATCAATCAGATTTCTTCTTTTCTTTTATTTTGAAATCGCCGTCTTTAAAAAAGAGCCACTTCAGCCACTTGATTCCAAATTCTAATAGAGCAATTTCATCTTTCTTTATTTTTTCAAGAGTTTCTTTTTCTATATCGTAGCGCTCAAGGAATGAACTTTCAAAAACAAACTCTCTGAACTTGTCAATATTGTAACTAACCAAGAAAAACATTTTCTTGCTTTGTTCGGTGAGCATTACATTTTTTGGGAAAGATCTCTTTCTAACCAGCAAATCCGTCCAGCCGGCATTAATTTCATCGTGGATATCAACACCCTGATTTTTACGCCATTCACGTACAGTCCATATTTTTTCTTCTTCAAAGCCAAGGCAGTGAGGTTCATGTACAAAAAAATAGAAATCCTTGTCATCGGCTCCTTCTTTGTGGCTCAACGAAGCAACGCCTAAAGGGTAATAACGACAGGTAGTGGGTCTGTCTTCATAAATTATGCATCCATCATCCCTTACAAAAGGGCATGATTTTTCCTCATCGTCCATCAACTTTAAAGTTACAACAGGGAGATCTGTTTTCTCTAAAAGCTGTGGTTCAGTGTAGATTGCCAGGAATTCTTCTGATGAAAGCTGCAAACGATTTTTTAGCCTGATAATATCATAAGGGGTAAGATTAATGTTAATACCCCTGCAACACTTAGTAAAACATTTTACACCCTTATGGCATTCGAACTTAAATTTGTCGTCAAGGCCGAATCTAACAGGTTCAATACCAGCCGTATCGGGCATATTATTTGACATATTCATATGTTATTTTTCCTTTCACAGGATTTAGATTGTATCAAAAAGCTTGACCTTTTCCTATCTGAATAAAAAAATGATGTCAATAGATCAGATTTTGTAATACAGGGCAAACGCATTTGGAAATTTTATTCCTTGATTTAAAGCGGAAATATTCTTATATATCAAAAGTTAAAATATCATAACTACTCAGGTTGGTTAGGCTGAAGACTGAAGACTGAAGACCTTTAGGGAAAAGACTCCCAGAAGCCAATATTTTCTTAAAGCGGCCTGAAATTTTGTCTTAAACTTAGAGAATAACGCTCAGGAATCATCTGTTTCCTTCAGCCTTATAGCCTTCAGTCTAAACACCTGAGAACTTACATATACTTTCCACGGCTATAAACTGCGCTTTTTGAAACGGTCAGGATTATAAGGAAAAATTAAACCACGAAGGACACGAAGGGGCACGAAGATTAGAATTAATGCTTTTTATAATTTCTTTGTGTTCTTCGTGAGCTTTGTGGTGAAAAAAACATAATAAAAAAGCTCAGATTTTGACCGTTCACAGTATAAATTGGATTTAACCTTTTATTTATATGAAGAATATATCTATAGCTGAATTTAAACCCGGGCGTTTTTTTTTAGGAAAACTTCCTTTTGGCAAGGATTTGATAGCCTCTGTTGAGGATTTCTGTAAAGAAGCCTCAATCCGGATGGCCGTTTTTTCAGTTATTGGTTCTGTTTCATCTGTTACATTAGGATGTTATGACCAAAAACAACAGGTTTATGTAACTTTCAACGAAGAAGCTCCTCTTGAAATCACAGCATGTATTGGTAACGTTTCAATAAAAGAGGGTAGTCCATTTGTACATGCGCACATTGTTTTAAGTGATGAAAAAGGTAAAATCATTGGAGGGCATGTTTTTTCAGAAACAATTATTTTTGCGGGCGAAATCAGTCTTCAGGAATTAAAAGGAAAGCCATTTGAAAGAGCTTATGATAATAAAACCGGTCTTATGTTATGGAATTTATCTGGTAAAATCCGATCATCTATTTCGCTTAATGATGCGGGTTGAGGAGGCTTGAGTGCAAATAACTGTTAAAAGATGCGATAAATTGAAACAGCGGCCGGATGATTCCAGTCTTGGTTTTGGGTCGATATTTACAGACCATATGTTTAATATGGATTACAATCCTAAAGATGGATGGCATAATCCGCGCATAGAGCCATACTCATCCATCACAATGGATCCGGCGACAATGGTTCTTCATTATGGTCAGTCCATTTTTGAGGGGCTCAAATCTTTCAGGACAGAGTCAGGCATTATTCAGCTTTTTCGACCGACAGATAATTTTACGAGGCTGAATAAATCTGCAAGAGCTCTATGCATCCCTGAGGTTGATGAGGACTTTCTCTTTCACGCTTTGAAACAGTTGCTGAATATTGAAAAGGACTGGGTCCCGAGTGCTCCGGAAACTTCCCTTTATATACGACCGGCAATTATTGCCATGGACCCGTTTCTGGGGGTACGTGCTTCTCATACCTATCGTTTGTTTATTATTCTTTCACCAGTTGGTGCATATTATAAAGAAGGCTTTAATCCGGTTAAAATCTGGGTAACAAAAAACCATGTTAGAGCCATACGCGGCGGTGTTGGAAATGTCAAAACAGCCGGAAACTATGCAGCAAGTCTTTATGCCGGCGAAGAAGCCCATAAAAAAGGTTATACACAGGTTTTATGGCTTGACGGAGTTGAACATAAATATGTGGAAGAAGTTGGATCCATGAACATATTTTTTGTCATAGATGACGAGATTATTACTCCAATGTTAACCGGAAGCATACTTCCAGGTATTACCAGAGATTCTGTAATCTTCCTTGCAAAAATGTGGAATTTGAAAGTTGAAGAGAGGAAAATCAGTATAGACGAATTAATTGATGCACACGAATCAGGCAAGCTTCAAGAGATCTTCGGATCAGGCACCGCTGCCGTTATTTCACCTGTTGGTGAAATAAGATACGCCGAAAAGGTTTTAACCATAAACGACGGTAAAGTTGGTCCAATGGCAAACAAGTTTTACAATGCCATCACAGACTTACAGTATGGCAGGGCAGAAGATCCTTTTGGATGGATTGAGGGGGTATTTATTTGAAGAATCCGAGCGAACCAAAACATTTGCAGTCCTTTATATCAAAAATGAAAAAAGAGGGTATTCAGCCCATAGTTATTGATACATTTGTATATTATTATGAAAAAGTCGTTGCAGAGGAAAAAGGACTTATTTTTGACAGCGATATAAGACCCATTAATGCAGACGAGATTGAAGATGCAAGAGATGCATCTGAATATGCAGATGCCGGTGAAAAAGCATTAAAACATGTCGTTATGATAATTTTAAACGGCGGTCTGGGCACAACTATGGGCCTGACAAAAGCAAAGTCTTTAATACAGGCAAAAAATGACAAGACTTTTCTTGAAATAATATTGGATCAAGCGGAAAAATTCAATGTCAACCTGTGCCTTATGAACAGTTTCAGTACTCATCAGGATACAATTTCCGCGCTGTCAATGATTAAACCATCCAGATTTCCCAGATTATTCCTTCAGCATAAGTTTCCCAAAATCTTACATCATGATCTTTCTCCTGCAGACTGGCCAGGGAATCGACGCCTAGAGTGGAATCCGCCAGGGCATGGAGATGTTTATACAGCGCTGTTAACGTCCGGAATCCTTCAGCAACTGCTTGATGAAGGAATTAGATATGCTTTTATTGCAAATTCAGATAATTTAGTCGCCACTATAGACAAATCGCTCCTTGGATTTTTTTCTGAGAAAGGTTTCCCTTTTATGATGGAGGTCTCGGAAAGGATACCCGTTGATTTCAAAGGAGGACATATAGCCAGACATAAGAACGGCCATTTAATTTTGCGTGAATCTGCTCAATGTCCGAAAAGGGATATTGAAAGGTGTAGGGATATAAGTCATTATAAATATTTTAATACAAATAATATCTGGCTTGATTTAAGATTTTTAAAGAGTTTAATTGAAAAACATGGGACAATTAAACTTCCGATGATCGTGAACCCAAAAAATTTAGATCCAAGAGATGAATTCAGCCCGTCCGTATACCAGATAGAAACCGCAATGGGATCGGCAATCTCAATTATTGAAGGGTCAACAGCAATCAGGGTTCCCAGATCCCGTTTTTTTCCTGTTAAAACATGCAATGAACTATTGGCTGTTCGTTCCGACTGCTTTTTATTTTCAGACGATAAACAGCTAATAGTAAACCCGGAAAGAGAACAAGATGATAACTGTTTCAATATAAATATAGATCTTGATCCCAGATATTACAGCAAAATAGATATGTTTAATAAAAGGTTTGCAAACGGCATTCCTTCTTTAATTGACTGCAACTCTTTGAAAATAATCGGGGATGTGTTTTTTGAGGGAAATGTAAAGATTAAGGGGAATGTTGTAATAAATAACAGGAGCGGGTTTCAGGCAGTTATAAAGGAAGGTATGGTTATAGAAAGACACATTGAGTTTTAAAATTTTCTTGACAAACTTATTTTCAATAAGTAAAGAGACTTCTTTCATTTGACGGCAATAAATTTCAGCCAACTAATTAAATGTAATGGTGTTTTATAATCAGCTATTACTGTAACCATAGAGGATTGGATTGAGATGATGTAAATTCTTTTTCTAATTTGGAAATCACAGTTAATATAAATCCCCATATGGCATAATCCCCAATGCGGGATTTTTTATTTTCAGTTTTTGTAATATTATAAATTCAGGGTAAAAACATTATGGAAAAGACTTCTCACAAAGTTAGAAACTTAGGCATAAGCGCACATATTGATTCAGGCAAAACCACGCTTACCGAAAGGATTCTCTTTTACACCAAACGCATACATACAATACATGACGTGAAAGGAAAAGATGGTGTTGGTGCAACAATGGATTCCATGGAGCTTGAAAAGGAGCGCGGCATAACTATAGCTTCAGCGGCAACATATTGTGAATGGCAGGACCATGAGATCAATATCATTGATACCCCGGGGCATGTTGATTTTACAATAGAGGTGGAAAGAGCTTTAAAGGTCCTTGACGGTGCAATACTTGTTCTGTGTTCTGTGGGAGGTGTTCAGTCACAGTCCATTACTGTTGATCAGCAGATGAAGCGGTACAAAGTGCCTTGTCTGGCCTTTATCAATAAATGTGACAGAAGCGGAGCCAACCCTTCCCGTGTAATCGAACAGTTGAAGAACAAGCTTGGGCACAATGCGGTTGCCATGCAGATTCCAATAGGGCTTGAAGCGGATTTTGAAGGTTTGGTTGACCTGGTTTCTATGAAGGCTGTTTATTTTGATGGTATAAATGGAGAAAATATTCGTGTTGAAGATATTCCTGAGAACCTTTTGCCGGAAGCCGTTGGAAAGCGTGAAGAACTGATTGATGTTGCTTCTATGTTTTCAGACGAACTCATGGAGGCTGCTCTTGAGGATAACATTACGGATGAACTCCTTATTTCTGCTGTGCGAAGAGGTACAATCGCCCGCGAAATAACTCCCGTTTTTATAGGATCAGCCTATAAAAACAAGGGGGTTCAGCTGATTCTTGATGCAGTAACAAATCTTTTGCCCTGTCCATCAGAGATAGAAAATCATGCCCTTGATCTTAGTAATAATGAGGCTGAAGTAATTCTTTCCAATGATTCACAAAAACCGCTTGTTGCTTATGCTTTCAAGATAGAAGAAGGACAGTACGGGCAGCTTACCTATGTGCGTGTTTATCAGGGAGCGCTTGCAAAGGGAGATACAATTTTTAATATCAGGACCGGAAAAAAGGTAAAAGTCGGCAGGGTTGCTCGCATGCATGCAAACCAGATGGAAGATATCGGGAAAATCTCGGCAGGATATATAGGGGCTCTTTTTGGTATTGATTGTGCTTCAGGCGATACTTTTGCGTCTAAAGACGTTAATCTTACCATGACATCCATGTATATACCGGAACCTGTTATTTCATTCGCCATTATTCCTAAAGATAGCACGGCTGAAATCAATATGTCCAAAGCCCTGAACCGTTTTTCAAAGGAAGATCCAACCTTTATAACATATGTAAGCGAGGAGACAGGCGATACAATTATTTCGGGAATGGGAGAGCTGCACCTTGATGTATATATAGAAAGGATGCGTCGCGAGTACAACGCAGAAGTTACAACCGGTACTCCTACCGTATCTTATAGAGAAACTATTACGAGACTGGCTGAATTCAACTATACACATAAAAAACAGACAGGTGGCGCCGGGCAGTTTGGCCGTGTAGCTGGTTATATGGAACCGGTTATTGAAGAAGAATTTGTATTTGAAAACAAAATTACTGGTGGATCAATTCCAACACAGTTTATTCCTGCATGTGAAAAGGCGTTCAAAAAGTGTCTTGAAAAAGGGCCTAAAATGGAATTCCCGGTTACTGGCATTAAAATTGTTATCAATGACGGACAATCTCATTCTGTTGATTCGTCGGAGATGGCATTCCAGGCGGCTGCCCGTGGAGCTTTTCTGGAAGGTTATGCAAAAGCCAAGCCGGTTATTCATGAGCCTATAATGAAGGTTGTTGTTGAGACACCTACTGAATATCAGGGCGCTGTTATGGGTTCTCTTAACCAGAGGCGGGGAATAATTCTTGCTTCTCAGGATGAAGGTTACATATGTGTTATCGAAGCTCAGATTCCTCTTGCTGAGATGTTTGGTTATTCCACTGTATTGAGATCGTTAACTCAAGGTAAGGCTCAGTTTACCATGGAATTTTATATATATAAACAGGTCCCCAATTCGATCGCTGAGGAACTGGCAAAAAAGGCCGCGGAAGAAAAGAAGAATGTTGCGTAGCAATTTATTAGCGGTTCACGATTCACGGTTTTTTTCAGAAAACAGCGACAAGCAGTAAGATCATTTACCTTAAAGAAAGGAATTTTAATATGTTAAAAAAGAAACTAATCTTCCGTAATCCTCTGAGGCTTATGGGGCATAAAGCAGAGGATATTCTTCATTCAGGAGGGTTTGGCGCTGTATTGGCGCGGGCTGGTTTAGGTAAAACAGCAATTCTTGTGCAGTTAGCGTTGGATAGTCTTCTGAGAAGCAGAAATGTTCTTCACATAAGTTTGGATGATCCAGTAAAAAAAGTGTGCCTGTGGTATGAAGAGGTGTTCCGAAATATTGCGGATCAATATAATATTCGTCAGACAGAGCAGTTATGGGAGACCATAGTGTCTAACCGGCTTATAATGACGTTTAAGGTAGATAGCTTTAGCGTGCCCAAACTTGAAGAAAGGCTGACCGATCTGATAGAGCAGAACATTTTTTTACCGCAGGCAATTCTTATTGACGGCCTTCCATTTGATAAAGACATAAGAGAATCTTTAACAGAATTAAAAAAACTTGCTGAAAACCGTTCTATGCATGTCTGGTTTACAGTAAGGACGCACCGCCATGATGAACCTGGTCCGGATGATATGCCCGCTTCTCTTTTGCACCTGGCTGATCTTTTTGATATTATTATTCAGCTTCAACCCGAAGGAAAAGAAATTCATGTTAAAGCGCTAAAAGGAGGACTTGAAGCTTGTAACTATCCTGAATTGCTTTTGGATCCTTCTACCATGCTGGTAAAAGGATAGCATTGTCAAATCCAGGTTATCATCACCGTTCCAATTACTATTGAAATTATTCCAAACAGCCTGTAAGTTTGATCCGAAGCTGTATTTAAATACCAGTTCCTGATATTATCAAAAGAATTTTTGGGATTAAAAAGAACAAATAATCCTTTGCCTATTGCAATAATTCCAAGAACTACTATGAACCAGAAGCCTTGTGCCTGAAATGCTGAAATAATAAGCAGAAGGCCTATTATAATTGCTGAAGCTGCAATAATTTTTTCATAATTTTTAGTCAGCACATTTTTAAGCAGCTCTCTGCATTGTATGGTATAAAGAATAAAACATGAACCTGACGCGATCAAACTAAAACTAATAAGATAGAGAAACCATTTCATTGCCGATGCACTCCTTTCACGGTTTACAGTTAACGGTCTACAGTTAACTGTTGCTCAAAAATATAAAACTATTAACTGTAAACCGACAACCGTGAACCGCTACAATTATAGATTTTTATTTATCCTTTCAAGATTCTCCCTTACAGAAGCCATACCAGGATCCAAAGACAGGGCTTTTTTGTACATCCTAATTGCCATGTTAAGATCTCCTTTTTCGCGGTAATTTGATCCAAGGCTGGCATAATCAATAGCTGAAAAAGGATCAATTTCAACAGCTATTTTAAGGTTTTCAATAGACTTGTCATAGTCTTTAAGCTTGAAATAAGAAAAGCCGAGAGAGTTATAAACTTCTTTCACATTACCTGCCGTTTCCTTAGCCTTTTCCAATTCGCCTACGGCCTGTTCATACTTTCCAAGGTTGTTGAAACATGTTCCTCTATAGATCAAAATCCTGATCCGGTCATCATGTTGGGGCTTCGAGCGCAAGGCATTTGAAAATTCCTCCAGGGCTGTGGTATAGTTTTCTGTTCCAAAATAACAAAGCCCCTTGTAGAAGTGGAAAAAGTACTGCCCCTGATATGCTATCTCAACACTTTTAAAGGCTTTAAGGGCTTGATCGTAGTGTCCGATTTTTGTGTATCCAAGGCCAAGTCGGAAATAAATAGGATCGGTTTCTTCAATTGGAGAGAGGTTTAGGGATTGCTTAAAGTTTTTTATTGCCTGGAAATCGTCTTCTGAATCCTGGCGTAACATTCCAAAATGATAGAGCAACGCTCCTATTTCTTGGTCAGTTGCAAGCGACTTGGGCAAATCTACAAAAGAATCAAGCATTTGTTCTCTGCATCCAAGGCAGTCTCTTTTCGACTTATCCTGTTGATAATAATCGGCCAAAAGTTCTTCCAGGCTGCGCATTTCATAAATTTTTGCCATACCTTCATTTTTGAGGAATGCATCCATGCAACAGTAAACATTACCATCTTGAGCCGAGATAATAAGCGAATCCGGACAAGATTCTGTCATAGACAAGTCGTTATTCTCTAACTTATCCAATGAATCATCAAGGATATCTTGACGAAATAGATTGCAAACGATGTCTGTCATCTCTCTGGAGTTTCCGATGCCGTAATAAACCTTGTCCGTCAAAGACAGAAGCTTTTCATCTTGAGCCAGATCTAAAGTGTCCTTGTTCAGGTAAAGGCTGGACAACAAAAAAGAGTTTTTTAGCACATCAAGGAGGTCAATGAGTTGGATGGGCTTGACCTGGTCATTGGGAACAAGAACCGGCAGCAATATGAGTCTTGGCAATTCCTGGTGTCTGTAACCTTCCTGGTCAAATTTGTCAGTTGACTGTTTCAGGTATTTGTAACATAGTCTTATGTCATCCATGGCCGATGGGGGGGCAGGATGGACAATATGAACATAAAGCCTGGCAAAGAGGTGCTCACTGAGAAACTCGTTGATATTTTTCTGGATACGTTCCACCTGGGGCATGCCGGCAGGAAGATTTTCCGAAACAATATAAATATTTGATGTCAGGTTAAGATGTGAATACAGGAACGATAACGTCTGCAAAACCCATTCAAGATTTTCCTTATCTTGTTCGCCAAGTATTATATATATTTTCTTAAATGCAGGCTTGGTCATTATTTTATTGTTCCGTTCACGACACAATTCGTTTTCCGCCATCCAGGGAATTAGCTTGCCACATTTGTCGGATCTGATGTAACTCACTGCGGCCCATGTAATCGGTTTCGTACTGAGACCCGATAGACAGATAGGCTGGACGGTTGTTGTTCAACGGGCGTATATTGTAGTCCTCATAATGTTGAGCCATATGTGTACCAAAATAGATTTGCAATTGCTGGGAGTTTGTATTGCCCATTATCTTGACCTTGTTTTTCTTCACAAACTCCAGGGTTTTCACCGCATCCTCAAAGGTCTCATAAGGAAGGCCGTATATGGTAAAAAGTTCAACTTCTATGCCCTGGTTCTGTGCAAGCCTAATTGCCTCGGCCACCTTTTCACTGGTTATATGCTTACCCAGCCTTGACAGGACACGCTCTGAGGCCGACTCAAGTCCAAAGGCAATGGTACTTACACCCGCCCTTTTCATTTTTTTCAGCAACTCCGGAGTTACAAGGTCCGCACGAGTCTGCAACCACATTTCAGTCTCAAGACCTTCTTTTAGGATTCTATCAAGAATTTCTATAAGCCGTGACGGCTTATAAGAAATATTCGGATCAGCAAACCAAAATCTCTTTACACCTTTTTTTCTTATCCATCTGATTTCTTCAATAACTCTTTCAACGGAATGAAAGCTTATTTTGTGCTTGAAGGCATGGGGGGTGTAACAGTATATGCAGTGGTGCGGACAACCGCGAGAGGTCAGCATAATTGCCTCCCTCATGCGTGAGTAATCAAAAACGTCATCCAGATAGGCTGAGGGATAACGATCTAAATCGCTGTAGCCTTCAAGCTCCGGTGTATCAAAAACAGCATTATTGTCATCTTTGTAACTAACGCCGGAAAGATCCAAAAATGGCGTTCCATTTTCAATAGCTCGCGCAATTCCCAGCAACGTAGGCTCGCCCGGAGATCGGCATATATAATCTACATCAGGTAGCTCTGCAAAAGCAGCAGAAGGCATGAAGGTAGCCTGAGGACCGCCAATAGCTATCTTAATATTATTGTCAATCGATTTTATGAATTTGGCAAGTCCTGTTATATATAGCATAATTCTCTGATAGGCGGAAAACCCAATCAGGGAAGGTTTAAAGGTGCTGATAAGCTCCTGAAAAGCGGAATGTGATAAGGAAGTGTTTTGTCCAATAGACAATATTTTTACACTAAAGCCTTTGGATTTGAGGAAGGACGCAATATATCCCAGTGAGACAGGTGTTGTTTCCTGTACAAAAGGGTTTATTTCAATCAGCAGAACATTCATAGAGAAAAGTTTTATAGGAAACAGACAGGTTAATGTCAAGGTAAAACGTAACTACTTAGGTTCGCGGTTTTTTTTAAAATGAATTTTTGGCTACCAACTTAAGGCGGAACGCTTCTGATCAAAAACCCTGTCAAGAAAAATATCTTGTTGTTTTCAAAAAAATCATGTTTGCTGTTTGAGCCATATATTGCTATAAATAAAATCCACCTGCACACGTTTTGCCGATTTTGTGGGGTATTTATAGACCAGCTATTTCAAATGGCAAAAACCGCTCAATTTAGGTTTAAACAAAGGAAGATGTAAAAATGAATAAGGCAGCCTTAACAAAGCATGAGATTTACAATAAGCTGTTTGGATTTACCGAACATGATTTAGATGCTATTGCCAATTTTATCGATTTTATGAGGCATAAGAAAAAGCTTGAAACAAAAAAGGTATTCAAACTTGAAGGCATTCTTAAGGATCATGATATAGACTTTTCTGATCTGAAGGAGTTCAAACAGCAAACCTGGAAGCATGTTGACCAGGAGTTTGGAAATGGATAGTTTTGTGACCGACACTCAGGCCCTTGTAAAATTTATGATGGGCAAAAAGCCAGGTAGGGTGCATTCTATGCACTATCAACGGCATATGGTATCATCTATATAATGATAAAATGTCTTGATGAGCAAAATTGAATGTTTTTTGGTGCGTAAAACACGCCCTGCGGTTTACAAACAATGATTGAGCACGGCTTATGCCGAACTATCGACGGGCAAATATTAAAGGTGGCGCTTATTTCTTTACCGTGGTGACTTATCGGCGACAAAATTTCTATGCAATAAAAATGTCCGAAAGGCATTACTTGATGGTATCCGGCATAGGGTGGGCGATGATAAAACGGTTTGTAACAAAACAATTTTGATAGGATTTGCTACAATGGCTACTAATTCCCTTCAATTAGTTGACTTTATTAACCCTGACGGCATTTATATCCCAGGTTTGATACCTATAGGCAGCGCCACGGATACGATAGGTCTTAGCATCGACGAGCAAGTTGCGGTCTTTGATGCTGAGTCGTTTAAACACATAAATTTCGTATTTTTTCGCCGTTTTTCAGATGGCCGATCATCTCAAATTTTGGCTTACGTTGTCGATAACTCTGACGAACGGCTTGACGAAAAGGCATTAGCCGAACTTCACTTGCAGGTTTGGCTTCATGGTACGGCGCCATTGCTCTATATCGCCTGGCCAAGTCGAATTGATGTGTTGACATGCGCGCGAGGACCGGATTTCTGGAAAGCTGAAAACGAGGAGTGCCAGTATAATCCTGCGAAGAGACTTGAAGCTGAAGCTCTGAAAACTGCCGGCGCTATCACCAGTGAACTACAAAAGTTCTCAGCGTTGCGCCTTGCTGATGGAACATTTTGGGAAGAGCCTGGCAATAAGAAATTAGCAGACCACGACAAGGCGGCGCACCAATCGCTAATTCAGGCAGTGGTGGAAGCTGATAGTGATCTTGATGGAGAAAAAAATCCTATTCTACGTCGTCTGCTTCTGTTAATGGTGCTGATTAAGTATCTTGAGGATCGCCGAGTCTTTCCAAATAGAGGTTGGTTTGGCACGTTCCACAAAGGAGCAAAAAGCTTTTTTGATGTCCTGCAAGGCGGTGAACCTGAAGAGGTAAACAGGCTGTTGAATTTCCTAGAACGAAGATTCAATGGTGACATATTTGCTTTCCAGCGAGAAGATATCACAAAATCAATCCTTAAAACATTTGCATATCTTGTTGAAGCCAAAACGCTGAAAAAGCAGCGATACCTTTGGCAGCAATTTTCTTTCGAGCATCTGCCGGTTGAAATAATCAGCCATCTGTACCAGCGATTCGTTGAGGGCGGGCATGGTACTGTTTACACGCCTCCTTTCCTGGCATCTTTGCTTTTGGATCACGCAATACCCTACGATAAAATCACCGGTAGAGAACGCATTTTAGACCCGGCTTGTGGATCGGGAGTTTTTCTTGTTGGAGCATTCCGGAGATTGGTCAATGTCTGGCGTAGTCGTAATGACTGGGAGCGTCCAAACGTCAATACTCTTAAACGAATTCTTATAGAGAGCATTTATGGGATCGAATTAGATTCAAACGCTGTTGATCTGACAGCGTTTAGCTTGTGCCTGGCTATCTGTGATGCATTACAGCCGGATGTCATCTGGCGAGACTTAAAATTTAATCCTCTGCGCAAATCAAATCTGTTTGAAGCAGATTTTTTTAGCGTTCTTCTTGAATCCCAGCAAGGTGAATCTATTGTTTGTGAAGGAGGATTCGATGTAATCATAGGCAATCCGCCCTTTGAATCCAAACTTTCAACCGCCGGGGAAAAAGTTAATAAAATTGCTCAACAGCAAGACAGTATTCGCGGAAAACTGCCGGACAAACAAACGGCATATCTATTTCTGGAACAGGCATTGAATCTTCTTCGGCCTAACGGCAAAATTTGTTTAATTCAGCCATCGGGCCTGCTGTATAATCGCAAGACCGAAAACTTTCGTAATGCAATAGCTCGAAAGTGCAGAATCAAGACAATCCTTGACTTTACTTCTATTCGCAAACTCTATGAAGCGGACCCTAAAACCGTTGCAATATTTGCTGAAGTGGGTAAACCCAAAGAAAATCATTGGATTGCTCACTGGACATTTCGTCGAACAGTAAGTGTCAACGAGAGGATCTGCTTTGAACTGGATCATTACGACCGGCATCGTGTTACACAAAAACAGGCCGAAACTGATTCCTTTGTATGGCGTGCGAATCTTCTTGGTGGCGGACGATTGCTTGATATGTCACAACGTCTTCGGAGCATGCGTACACTTGCAGAATATGTTGAGCAGAATGGATGGGATTATGGGGAGGGGTTCATCGCCGGAAAAACGGGGAAACGAGCCCCCGCACCTTTTTTAACGGGCAAGCCATTTCTTCCTACTCGGGCTTTCACCGATTCGGGTATTGACGAGACCAAAATTGAAACGGTTACAGATACACTATTTGAGAGCCCAAGATCAGAGGATCGTTTTACTCCACCACTCATTTTAATAAAAGAGAATGAGTCTCTCCCAGTTGTTTTTTGGAATAAAGGGTTTATTGCATACCGCGATAAGATCGTTGGAATCCATGCGCTCAAGTCCCAGGTTTCTGACCTACGCAACTTTTATAAATTTTTCCTCAGTAATCACGACATCTATCGGTTCTGTTGCACCCTGAATGGAACACAATCGTTGGTGGGCAAGTCCACCGCGATCCTTAAGCAAGATCTTGATATATTGCCTTGTCCCGAAGATTCGGAAGACCTTTCTTTCTCTTTTTGGGAGGAGGCGCTATGCGAAGATGTCCTTAAATATATGACCAGCTATGTACGACTCGGACAGAATTCAGAGTTACTAAAAACAGCAGCGGATATCAACGATCTTCGAGAGTATGCCGGCATGTTTATTCGTATGCTTGGCAGTGTATACGATAACTTGCAGGCATCCGACCCTGTTTTTCTTAATGGATTGACCTGCCAACCATTCTATTTTGGCGAACGCCCAAATCTCAACTGGCTTACTGAACATCCGGAAGATGAACTGCGAAAACTTATCTATAGCGAAAATCACGAACATTTGCGGACAGTCAGGTTGTTGCGATTGTACTGCGAAAACGTCCTGTTGCTTGTGAAGCCGGACCGGTTACGTTACTGGATACGCTCAACAGCAATTCGAGATGCCGATGAGACTCTTTTAGATTTACGCAGGCAGGGATACTAAACATGAATAAGGAGCGCACTGAAGGAAAACTCACATCCGGAATTGATCGGGCCACGAGTACGCTTGTTCTGAGAACGATCACCTTTGTGCGTCAGCAATTGCCGGCCTGGAGGGACGACCCTGATCGGCCTGATGAACAATTAGAAAACAAATTGAATTTGCAATTGTGCAAGTTCCTCGACTCACGCGCCAGGAACGATTTTCCTATGGTTCGCTTTGATCATGAAGAGTATCAGACAGGGCGTCGTAGCGTCGATCTTTCAGCATCTCCGGTTGAAAAAATGGTAATCGGTGCACAAATGTATGCCATCTACAACCCTTTCCTCGTCTTTGAATGTAAGCGACTTCCTGCCCCTTCAAAAGACCGTAAAAAGGAGTATGTTACAGGAGGGGTAGATAAAATAAGTGGCGGGATTCAACGATTTAAACTTGGCCTTCACGGCGCAGGTCTGGATTCTGTAGTAATGATTGGTTATGTGCAAGAGTACTCCTTACGCTACTGGTTCCGCAAAATCAATGAATGGATTTCGGAACTTGCCATCAGCGCCATAGCAGATACCTGCATTTGGAATGATAGCGAATTACTTGAGATGATAGATGAATACGTGCCAAAGGGTCTCGCGACCTGTCGATCTGTCCATATGCGAACTGATAGCACGACGAGTAGTGATATAACAATCCATCATCTTTGGATTGCGATGAACAGGCAACCCGAAAAATAATACGATTGATTCGGCAAATGAACCGATTTAGTCAAGAACTTGCAGAATCTGTTGCAGGCCGCCGATGTTTACCTTATGGGAATTTATGTAGAAGAAAGTAGTGGACATCCCATAGCCAGGTAGGGTGCATTCTATGTACCATCAGCGGCATGCCTATCATCGCATACATGAATGATAAAATATCTTGACGGGCAAAATCGAATGTTTTCTGGTGCGTAAAACGCACCCTACGATTTACAAACAATGATTGAGCATGATCTGATATGCAAGGAACTTAGGGAAATATATTATGCTTAGTTTTTTAGAAGGTCTTGACGGCGATATTTGCAAAGCGCTTATGGCTCAACTGCGCAACCTCTGGACACACACATCTACGGCGATTGAAGGCAATACCCTGACTCTTGGTGAAACAGCATTTGTTCTTGAGGAAGGGCTTACGATTTCAGGCAAATCTCTCAAGGATCATGAAGAGGTTGTTGGACACGCCAGGGCAATTGATTTTGTTTATGATCTTATTAGAAGAGAATCCGATCTAACTGAAAAAGACCTGTTTGATTTGCATAAGGCTGTGCAGACGGAACAGATTTTTGATGTCTATAAGCCCGTTGGCGCATGGAAAGTAGAACCGAATTCCACGGTTGTTGTTTCCGGCGATACCCAGACCATCTTTGAATATGCTCTCCCAAAAGATGTGCCGGAACTCATGCAAAGCTGGCTTGCCTTGTTTCAAGAAACCTGTAAAGAAAATGTAGTAAAAAAAGAGGCGGCATTGACAGCCTATGTGTATCTTCATGTTTCCTTTGTCAGAATTCATCCGTTTTGGGACGGAAATGGCCGGATGGCTCGTCTCATCGCAAATGTTCCTGTAATCAGGGCTGGTTATCCCCCTATCATTATTCCAAAAGAGCGTCGTCAGGAATACATAGAGGCCCTGTCGGAATATCATCTATCGGTAGGCACTGTTACCGCCCGGAGTGAATTGTTGCCTGATGTTAATAAGCTGGACAGGTTCAAACAGTTCTGCGCTGAATCCTGGTCAGGGTCGATCAAGTTGGTGGATAATGCCCGTAGAAAGCAGCAGGAGCGAAACCAACAGAAAAACAAAGGTATTAAATAAAAGATCGTCTCATCTACCAGACAAAATTAGCACTGGATGCCCCCAAGCCCTGAATACGCCCGGAGAAAAGCATTCAAAAAATCTGTAATTGTCGGCTAAACTTATAGGTTTTCGCAGATGAATTGATACTCTATATTGCATGATGCGACCAATGTAACACTGTGTATAGTATGCTGATTTTTAGCGCCTAAGCGCAGATTCCCTTTTTTTAAGTGAAATCAAGAGGATATATATTTTAGTATCAATTCATGTGCGAAGATCTATAGGTTTAATTATAATTGTCGCTCATATTGCGCAGAACGTAAGCCAGTATCCCGCCATGCCTGTAGTAACTGAGTTCTATTGGAGAATCAATTCTTGCAATGACCCGGAATTCAGTTTTTTTGCCGTCTTTTCCTTGAGCAAAAACACTGAGTTCCTTCAACGGCTCAAATTTATTTTCTATTCCAGCTACTTCATAAATCTCTGTTCCATCCAGACCCAGGGATTTATGGTTTTCACCCTGTTTGAACTGGAGCGGCAGGATTCCCATACATATTAGGTTGCTTCTGTGTATGCGTTCAAAACTTTCAGCAATTACCGCCTTTATACCTATGAGATATGTTCCCTTGGCGGCCCAGTCGCGTGAACTGCCGGTACCATAATTTTTTCCTGCAATTACAAGCAATGGCGTAGCTTCTTTTTGGTATTGCATTGCCGCTTCATATATTGTCATTTTTTGTCCATCTGGTAAAAAAACCGTCCAGCCGCCGTCAATGCCGGGTACAAGCTTATTTTTTAAGCGGATGTTTCCAAATGTTCCTCTCAGCATTACTTCATGATTCCCGCGGCGTGAACCAAACGAATTAAACTCAGAAGGAGTTAAACCCTGGTCGATAAGATATGCCCCTGCCGGGCTGTCAACCGGAATTACCCCTGCCGGCGATATGTGATCGGTTGTTATGCTATCGCCCAGCAATGCCAGAATCCTGGCTCTTTTTATATCCTGAAGTTCAGGAATTGTTTTGTTTATGTCTTTTAAAAAAGGGGGTTCTTTGATGTATGTGGATTTTGAGTCCCAATTAAAGAGTGTTCCTTCAGGAACAGGGAGAGTTTTCCATTGATTTGATCCTTCAAACGCATTTTCATAAGCTTTTTTATACATTTCAGGACGTATAACTCTTTTCACGGTGTTTTTAATTTCTTCTGTGGATGGCCAGATTTCACGAAGATATACAGGCTTGTCGTTGTTATCCAATGCAATTGGTTCTTTATCAAAATCAATATTTATCTTTCCGGAAATTGCAAAAGCAATGACTAATGCCGGTGAAGCGAGGAAATTCGCTCTGGTAAGAGGAGAAATTCTTCCTTCAAAATTGCGGTTGCCGCTGACAACAGATGCTGCCACAAGGTCATGGTCTTTTACCGCATCAGCTACCGCCTTTGGCAGAGGGCCGCTGTTTCCAATACAGGTAGCACATCCATATGCCACAAGATGGAACTTTAAAGCCTCAAGATACGGCATAAGCTCTGCTGCTTTTAGATAATTGATTGCAGCTTTTGATCCTGGAGCAAAGCTGGTTTTGACCCATGGTTTTACTGATAGTCCCCGTTCAACGGCTTTTTTGGCCAGCAGTCCTGCGCCGATCAGGACATTTGGATTTGATGTATTGGTACAGCTTGTGATTGATGCAATTACAACTGATCCGTGGCTGATCTTAAATTTTTCGCCATGCATATCTATATCAATTTCATTTTTTATACTAACTTCTGTAGATGGTCCGTCAGTTGAAGACGCATCCTTAAAGTCATTTAAAAAAGTTTTTTTGATTTTAGAGAGAGGAATTCTTTCTTGTGGACGTCTTGGGCCTGCCATGCTCGGCTCTATGTCGCTCATGTCGAGTTGTATTGTATCGTTAAAAAGCGGATCTTCCGTTGTTTTTGTTCTGAAAAGCCCCTGTTCTTTACAATAGCTTTCTATCAGGGTAATAACTTTTTCAGAGCGACCGGTTAAACGAAGGTATTTTATTGTTTCATCATCCACAGGGAAAAAACCCATTGTTGCACCATATTCAGGAGCCATATTTGCTATAGTAGCACGATCTTCCAAGCTTAAGGCATTAACGCCGGGTCCAAAGAATTCAACAAATTTTCCAACCACTCCTTTTTTTCGCAGTAACTCGGTAATGGTGAGCACCAGATCTGTGGCTGTTGTTCCTTCAGGTAGTTCGCCGGTTAATTGAAAACCTGTCACTTGTGGCGTAAGCAGGTAATATGGACTGCCCAGCATAACAGCTTCCGCCTCTATACCTCCGACGCCCCAGCCGACCACACCGATTCCATTGATCATTGTTGTATGTGAATCAAGGCCGACAAGGGTGTCAGGGAAAGCCATCCTCTGGCCGTCATTATTTTTGACAAATATAACTCTTGCAAGATATTCCAGGTTTACCTGGTGTATTATACCCGTGGCTGGAGGTACGACGCTTAAATTTTCGAAATTTTTCTGGCCCCATCGCAAAAAGGTGTATCGCTCAAAATTACGTTTGAATTCTTTTTTAACATTATATTCAAAAGATTCTTTGGACCCAAAAGAATCAACCTGAACCGAATGGTCTATGACCAGCTCAACAGGAATATGAGGATTTATCTTTATTGGATTTATCTGCAAACGTTTTGCAGCTTCACGCATACCAGCCATATCCACTAAAGAGGGGACTCCGGTAAAATCCTGCAACAGTATGCGGGCAGGCATAAAAGGCACTTCATGATATACCGGGGCATCAGCTTTCCATCCGGCCATATTTTCTATATCGCTTTTTTTTATAATATTACTGTCTTCATTTCTAACAAGGTTTTCAAGCAAGATTTTTATGCTAAAGGGCAATCGGTCAATTCCAGTAAAACCGGAATCCGCTAATTTGCTGAGACTGAAATAATTAACTTGACCATCTGAAGTGTTTAAGGTGGATTTTGTTCCAAAACTGTTCTTGAAATCAGCCATATGACCTCCGAACTCTGCTAAGTTAGTAACACTTTAGCTTTTTTACAAAAAAAGACTCTAAAAAACATAAAAAAATTAACTTTACAACCTTTTGTTATTAAATTTAGTAATTGCTTATCATTTTTTTATTCTTGACAAGATGCAGTAATTTGTTTATAAGATAAAAGTTAAAAGCTTGATACATATGTTTTACTGCTTGTTTTTGTTATTAATTTGTTTGAGTGTCATCAAGTTGGCGTAGGAGTCACTTTTTTATAAATACGATTTTAGGAGTGTGCCCGAGATATGAGGCTGAATAATTTATTAGAGCGAAATAAAGATGGTATTGTAAAACAATGGCTGGTCTCAGCTATTGATAACTATCCTGCCGACAGTGCCAAATTTATGAAGAGCCAGAAAGATCCTTTTGCCAATCCGGTTGGAAATACTCTTTCTGTAAATTTAGGGCCGCTTTTCGACGAACTTCTTAATGAAATGGATTATGAATCCATAACATCTTATCTTTATCCTATTTTAAGAATCAGAGCTGTACAGCCCATTTTATCCACTTCACAATCAACCGGCTTTATCTTTTTGTTAAAAAAGGTTATCAGAGAGGTTTTAAAAAAAGAACTTTCAGATTCTGATATTTCAAAAGAGTTGTTACATTTTGAATCAAAGATAGATGAACTAACTTTAATTGCCTTTGATGTTTATCTAAAATGCAGGGAGAAGGTTTATGATATAAAGGCAAAAGAGGAGAGAAACAGAACCTTCCGCGCATTTGAGAGGGCGGGTTTGTTAACTGAGATTCCGGCAGATGGACCGAGTCTCTGAAGATTCAAATATTACTATGGAGGCTTCAGGCAGCAAGTAAAAGGTTGTTCAAAATAAGTTTGAAAGTTGCTGTGAAGCCATAGAGAGACCTTTGAAAAATGTTCAATTTTGTTCAAGTTCAAGGAAGGCGAAAATTTTAAATGTAGGAATACATTGAGTATTTCGAGGCTTAAAATTTGAGACTGACGCTGAAATTGGGCAAAAGGGGGCGTATTGCAAAGGTTTCGTAGAGCGAGGTAATGTTAATGAATGAAAAGTATTTGTATTCCCTCATGGCAGTTATTGCTCTTTTTCTGGTTGCCTATGCGGGCGTTGAAGCGATAGGGCTTCAGTGGCTATTCGGGATCATTATTCCCTACCTGGCCTTGATTACATTTATTGTGGGATTTGTGATGCGAGTTAATGACTGGGCGCGTTCTCCAGTTCCATTTGCTATTCCCACAACATGCGGTCAGCAAGAATCACTTCCATGGATTAAACCCAGTAAGATTGATAATCCATTTTCAACAGGCGGCGTTATAATAAGGATGGCCCTGGAAATATTGTTATTCCGTTCCTTATTCAGGAATACAACATGCAAAATAAACGAAGGGCCAGTGATTTCTTATGTATGGGAAAAGTGGCTGTGGTTGTTTTCACTGGCGTTTCACTATTCATTCCTTGTAGTGCTGGTGAGACATCTGCGTTTTTTTCTTGAGCCCGTTCCTGTGTGTTTTCAAATTCTTGATAAGATTGACGGGTTTCTCCAGATCGGGCTGCCTGGTGTCATGATTTCCGGTGTGGTTCTTCTGGCGGCGGCAATGTTTTTGCTTCTCAGGAGAATAATAATCTCACAGGTAAGATATTTTTCACTTGCCGCAGACTTTTTTCCCTTATTCCTCATTATCGGTATCGCCGTATCCGGAATTATGATGCGATATTTTACAAAGGTAGATATCGTTGGCGTTAAAGAGCTGACAATGGGTCTGGTAACATTTCATCCACACATTCCGGATGGGATTGGTGCCATTTTTTATGTTCATGTATTTTTTGTCAGTGTTCTGCTGGCATATTTTCCTTTCAGTAAACTAATGCATTTAGGTGGGGTATTCCTGAGTCCGACGAGAAATCTCCGTTGTAACACCAGGGCTCATAGACACATAAATCCTTGGAATCCAAAAGTTAAGGTTCATACATATGCAGAGTATGAAGATGATTTTAGGGAAAAAATGATAGAAGCTGGACTCCCAGTGGAAAAGGAGTTATAATGGCAGATTTAAAACCAGATGAACTAATTGCAAGGACAGATTTTACTCCGCCCAGAACAGGGTGGATGGACACCCCCACTGTAATTAGAGAGGGGATGTTTTGCTATGCTGCTAAACCTAAGAGCGTTGAAACACTTGGCCTTCCATATCCAAGAGAATGGAATCCGCTTCATGATGACTGGAAACTTCCCGAAAATTGGAAAGAAATCATTATAGAGGGGATGAAGGACAGGCTGGAAAGGTTTAGAACATTTAAAATTTTCATGGACATTTGTGTGCGTTGCGGTGCCTGCGCTGACAAATGTCATTTTTTTATCGGAACAGGCGATCCCAAAAACATGCCTGTTGTTCGAGCAGAGCTTCTCAGGTCGATATACAGAAATGAATTTACCAAGGCCGGCAAAATACTTGGCAGGCTGGCCGGAGCAAGGGAGCTTACTTTGGATGTTCTGAAAGAGTGGTGGTATTATTTCTTTCAGTGCAGTGAATGCAGGCGATGTTCGGTATTCTGCCCTTATGGTATTGATACGGCAGAAATCACAATGATGGGCAGAGAGTTGCTTAATCTCTTGGGCTTAAACATAGACTGGATCGCAACCCCGGTAGCAAATTGCTACATGACAGGAAATCACATGGGAATCCAGCCGCAAGCATTTGTAGATATGCTGGATTTTTTTGCTGATGAAATTGAAGACACAACCGGCGTAAGGGTTCACCCGACATACAACAAGAAAGGTGCAGATATCCTGTTTACAACTCCTTCCGGCGATGTATTCGGCGATCCAGGCACATATACTGCTATGGGGTATATGATACTTTTCCATTATTTAAAGGAGAAATACGGGCTCGATGTTACATGGAGTACGTTTAATTCTGAAGGTGGAAATTTTGGCCTTTTTACCTCGAACGAGGTAATGAAAAGGTTGAATATAAAAATGTATGCCGAGGCAAAAAGGCTTGGTGTTAAATGGATTCTTGGCGGTGAATGCGGTCACATGTGGCGGGCGATAAACCAGTATATGGATACCATGAACGGTCCTGCTGATTTCCTTGAAGAACCGGTTAATCCAATAACAGGCACTAAGTTTGAGAATGCAAAATCCACAAAAATGGTACATATTGTTGAATTTACTGCCGATCTGATCAAACACAACAAGCTGGAACTTGATCCCAGCCGAAATGATAATTTAAAGGTTACTTTTCATGATTCATGCAACCCAGCCAGGGGTATGGGAATGTTTGATGAACCACGGTATGTAATCAAGAATGTATGTAATAATTTTTATGAGATGCCGAGGAATTGTATTCGGGAACAAACTTTTTGTTGTGGAAGTGGATCAGGGCTTAATGCAAGTGAAGATATGGAATTGAGGTTGTCCGGTGGATTGCCCAGGGCAAATGCAGTAAAATATGTTCAAGAAAAACACGGGGTTAATATGCTGGCCTGTATTTGTGCAATTGACAGGGCGGTTCTTCCACCGTTAATGGGGTACTGGGTTCCCGAAGTAGATGTTACCGGCATTCACGAGTTAGTAACTAATGCCTTGATAATACCCGGTGAACAGGAAAAAACAGTGAACTTGCGTGGAGAAGATATTCTTAATAAGGATGAGGTTGGTCCTGATGAATATTATACACGCCCTGATTTTTCCGGCCGGTAGTGGGAACCCGATTTTGAGTAATGTAAGTAATGGGGGATGAAACCTATGTATGATAAAAACAAGATAGTTGCCGGCTTGGTTATTTTTGTTGCAATTGTAACATTGCCTTTTTGGTATAATTTAGGAAAAGCAACTTCCGCACCTGAGCCAAAGTTGTCTGAAAAGGCTAAAGCTGCAAAAGAATGTGTTGTGCCTAAAGTGGATATGAAATCAGAGCATATGCAGATTCTTGACCTGTGGAGAGATACAGTAGTGCGGGATGCCAACAGGGCTTACAATACCGGCAAAGGTAAGACATTTAACATGAGCCTTTCCACTGGAGAAGATTCGTGCATGGGATGTCATGAGAATAAGGCTGAATTTTGTGATAAATGCCATAATTATGCTTCGGTAGACCCTTACTGCTGGGATTGCCACATAGCGCCGAAGGAGAAGAAGCCGGAGGAGAATAAGTAATGGGAAACAGCAGAAGAAGCTTTTTGAAAGTAGCTGGAATAACAGCTTTAGGGATAGGGACAAAGCCGGTTCTTGATGTATTTGCTGCATCAGGAGGACACGGCGCAGAACCCAAACCGGAAGTCTCTCAAAATGAAGAAGCCCTAACAGCTAAGAGATGGGGAATGGTAATAGACACCAGGAAATTTCATTCAGCAGAGGATCTTGACCCGATTATTGAAGCCTGTCATAAGATCCATAATGTTCCAGAACTTACAGAGCCAAGACATAAGATTATGTGGCTTTGGGGGGATGAGTATAAACATGTCTTTACTCACAGGGAACATGAATTGATTAATGACAGAATTAAACATCTGCCGTTCCTGGTATTATGCAATCACTGCGAAAAACCAGCATGTGTCAGAGCATGCCCTACAAAAGCAACATTTAAAAGGGATGACGGAATTGTTTTGATGGACTTTCACCGGTGTATTGGGTGCAGATTCTGCATGGCGGCATGTCCATATGGATCAAGAAGTTTTAACTTCAGAGATCCGCGTCCTTTCATCAAAGAGGAAAACAAGGAATTCCCCACGAGGATGAAGGGTGTTGTGGAAAAGTGCAATTTTTGTGCTGAAAGACTGGCTGTCGGCAAAATGCCGGCCTGCGTTGAGGCATCAAATGGTGCAATAACATTTGGTGATCTTGATGATTCTGAGTCGGAAGTAAGAGAAGTATTAAGAACAAACTACACTATTCGACGTAAACCAGACCTTGGTGCTGGGCCGTCTGTTTACTACATAGTATGATGTGAGGTGGTTATGCTTGAATTAGCTCTTAAAGGAGACAAAAAATACTGGGGATGGGTAATTGCATTGCTTGCCGTTATAGGTGTAGCCTTTGCTGTTTACCTGAAGCAGCTTGATTTTGGTTTGGGAATTACAGGTATGAGCAGAGATGTTTCCTGGGGTTTTTACATTGCTCAGTTTACATTTCTTGTCGGAGTAGCTGCAGGGGGTGTTATGGTAGTTCTTCCCAGATATCTGCACGATTATAAAGCATTCGGCAGAATTACGATTCTGGGAGAGTTTTTGGCTATTGCTGCAGTTGTAATGTGTTTATTGTTTATTATTGCTGACCTTGGGCAGCCGATGCGTGCATTTAATGTTATATTGTATCCCACGCCAGGGTCCGTCCTTTTTTGGGATATGATCGTATTAAATGGTTACCTTTTGTTAAATATAGTAATCGGCTGGAATGTTCTTGAGGCTGAGCGAAACAATATTCATTATGCAAAGTGGGTGAAACCATTGATAATTACATCAATCATATGGGCACCAGCCATACATACGGTTACGGCATTTCTATACTGCGGTTTACCTGGAAGAGGATTTTGGATGACTGCTATTCTTGCACCAAGATTTCTTGCCTCGGCTTTTGCTGCCGGTCCTGCATTGTTAATTTTGCTCTGCCTTATAATCAGAAAGGTTACTAAGTTTGATCCGGGAAGAGAGCAGATTCAATCTTTGGCTAAGATAGTTACTTATGCCATAATTATAAATGTATTTTTCTTGCTGTGTGAAGTGTTTGTGGTATTCTACAGTAGAATACCGAGCCATATGTCCCATCTGCAATATCTTTTTGTCGGACTTCACGGGCATGGAGCTTTAGTTCCATGGATGTGGACATCGATGGCTCTTATGGCGACAAGTATCGTTTTACTGGTAATCCCTGCTGTAAGAAAGAATGAGAGTGTACTTGCTTTTGCCTGTGTGATTTTGTTCATAGGTACCTGGATTGATAAGGGCATGGGTATGATATCAGGTGGTTTTGTACCCAACCCGCTTCATCATGTTACTGAATATATGCCTACGCTACCTGAAATCCTTATCACCCTTGGTGTATATGCAACCGGACTTCTTGTATTAACAATTCTATTCAAGGTCGCTGTGGGCGTTAAGGAAGAAGTTTCAGGCGTAAAAGATACTTGTGAGAGTTGCTAAGTATAAGAAATAGAAATAATTATCGCTGATTAAAAAAGGGTTTGTTCTATTAATTGGACAAGCCCTTTTTATTTTGTGACTACTCACGTAGTCAGGCTGAAGCTGTTTAGGCTGAAGGCTGAAGGGGTCAAAAAAGCACGATTGCAGTACTTTGGCGGAAATATCTGATTCTTGCACCAAACATGGCTTCAAAATGCGCTTTTCCCTAACAGTCTTCAGCCTTCAGCCTATCCACCTGAGTAGTTACTTTATTTTAATTATACTAGACGAGATTTGCCGCAGAACACATATAAACCGGATTTTTCGGCAAGGCATGCTATTGTAATGTTTAGCTGTGATGCAAGTTTAACGGCATTGGATGTTGGACGTGATATCGCAAGAATCACAGGGATACCGGCTCTCGCGGCTTTTTGGACAAGTTCGCAATTTATTCGCGAAGAAAGAATTAAAAGAGAGGCTTTGCAAAGCGTGTTATCGAGAAAAAGCTTGCCTATTGTTTTATCAAGAGCATTATGCCGGCCACCGTCTTCAGAAATAGATAAAAGTTCAAAATCTGAGCTGTAAAGGGCGGCTGCGTGAGATGAGCGAGTGCTTTTTCGTAAAGGCTGAATAGAGGAAAGATTTTCGAGGCGGTAAAGAGCATTAGAGAAGTCTAATTTAATATTATCTTTTTCTACAGGGCAAATGACCTGGAAGTGAGTTCTAATTATATGCGAATAGCTAATATTCGATTCCTTTTGGGATGTTAAAGAAAATTTCTCAAACAGTTGAGAAATCTCATTTCTTCTTGATTTATTTAGCAAGAGATTAACTTTATTACCATCTGATTTATTTGAAAAAGATAGTGATTTAATATCGTCCGGTTTGTCCACAATACCCTCGGAAAGACAAAATCCGACTGCAAGTGGCAGTTCGTCGCCCGGGGTTCGCATTGTAATAGAATATAATCTATCCTGTATAATTATTTTAAGAGGTTCTTCACTAATTAGCTTGTGATGGGAAGAAGTGGTTTTGTTTTTATCCATATAGACCGCTGAATGTTTTAAAAAAGTATCCAAAATCGATCACCTTTTTATGAAAGATAAGTGCATATAAAATGAGGTTCAGGGTCCAAGGTTAGAGAGCAATGAAGAAATCAAGGCAATCAACCGTGAACCCTTGAACTGTTATAGTTACTGTTAAATCAAAATGCAAATATATCTTGACAAAAATTATGAATAGAATAATTATTAAAATTTTTAATTTTAAATATTATTGTAGTTTATCAGGGAGGATATTTCATGTACGCTGTAGTTTCTTCAGGCGGAAAACAATATAAAGTTCAGAAAGGTGAAATCCTTAGAGTCGAAAAGATCTCAGGGGATATTGGCGTTCCTGTTACATTTGACAAAGTCCTCATGTTTTCGGACGGTGAAAATGTTAACATAGGACAGCCTGTTCTTGAAAATGTTTTAGTTAATGGTCATATAGTTGAACAGGATAAAGCAAAAAAGATTATTGTTTTCAAATACAAAAGGCGCAAAAGATATCGCAGGAAACAGGGACATCGTCAGCAGTATACTGCTGTCAAAATAGACGATATCTTGCAAAATAGTTAGTTTTATTGTAACTACTCAGGCGTTTAGACTGAAGGTTATAGGCTGAAGGAAACAGATGATTCCTGAGTGTTATTCTCTTTCCTAAAAGTCTTCAGTCTTCAGCCTAACCAACCTGAGTAGTTACGTTTTATTTTATATTAAGGAGTTGTAGTAATGGCACACAAAAAAGCAGGCGGCAGTTCGAGGAATGGTCGGGACAGTAATGCGCAGAGGCGCGGTGTAAAACGATTTGGCGGAGAAAATGTGAGGGCCGGCAATATATTGGTTCGCCAGTTGGGCACTAAAATACATCCAGGAGAGAATGTTGGGTTAGGAAAAGATTATACCCTGTTTGCTAAAATAGATGGTATTGTTGCTTATGAGCGAATGGGACGTTCTCGTAAAAAGGTAAGTGTTTATACCTCGGAAGGCCACAACTTGCGATCTTTCGCCGGCACTGAACACCAATAGCTGCGTTGCTCAGGCTTGAAATAGCTTGTTATTCCGCACCTTCGCGCCTTGCTCTTGATGCTCATTGCTCACCGAAAAAAACGCAATTTATGGCCTTCCGAGGTATACAGAGTGAAATTTATTGATGAGGCTATTATTACCGTTCAGTCCGGCGATGGAGGCAGAGGGTGTGTTAGTTTTAGGCGTGAAAAATTTATCCCGCGGGGAGGGCCGGACGGCGGAGATGGAGGTAAAGGCGGAGATGTAATTTTAGAGGCATCATCTCAAAAACGCACACTTTATTTTTTTAGATATAGAAAAGATTTTAAAGCAAAAAATGGTGCCGGTGGTCAAGGCAAACGCAAGGCAGGCAAACATGGCGATGACCTTGTTTTAGAAATTCCTCCAGGAACCGTGATTGGCGACGCTGATACGGGACAAGTAATCAAAGATCTTACAAAACCCGGTGAAAAATATATAATAGCTAAAGGCGGCAGAGGTGGACGGGGTAACGCTCGTTTTAAAACATCAACAAACCGTGCGCCTCGTTTTGCTCAGCCAGGTGAATCAGGTGAAATATTAAAACTTAAACTCGAACTCAAACTTCTTGCCGATGTTGGTATAATCGGTCTTCCCAATGCCGGCAAATCCACCCTTATCAGCGCAATTTCTTCAGCACATCCCAAAACAGGAAGTTATCCTTTTACAACTCTTGTCCCAAATCTCGGCGTTGTTAAAACAGACTGGGGAGAGCCTTTTGTCGTGGCAGATATTCCAGGTTTGATAGAAGGTGCACATAAAGGCGCCGGGCTTGGTATAAGATTTTTGCGCCACATAGAAAGAACACGTATTCTTATTCATTTGATAGATTCGTCATCCATTGATCCGGCAGATCCACTTATGTCATATAAAACTATAAATAAAGAACTGGAAATGTATAATAAGGAGCTTGCAAAAAAATCTCAAATAGTTGTTCTTAACAAGATTGATATGCCTGATGCTAAAAAGGCTGTTGATATTTTTCAAGCTTTTGCCAAGGGGATCAAAATCATATTGATTTCGGCTTTAACCGGAGAAGGAATTGATAATTTAAAATCAAAAATTGTTCAATCCCTAGATAAATTAGACAAATTAGATGAATGATAAAAGAAAAATATGTTTTGAAGACGCAAAACGCATAGTCGTAAAGGTAGGCAGCGGCGTTCTTACAGAAGATAATGGATTAAATTTAAAGGCTCTTAGATCAATCAGCAGACAGATTTGCCAACTTGCCGACAGGGGATTAGAGATAATTCTGGTATCATCCGGCGCAATGGCTTCAGGTATAAAAAAAATAGGACTTTCTAAAAGACCGGATGAAATCCCAAAAAGACAGGCCATTGCAGCCGTTGGTCAAGCCGGTTTAATCATGGAATACGAAAAGTCTTTTGCGCGATATAATAAAAAGGTTGCGCAGATACTTCTAACAAGTGACGATCTCGTGAATCGAAAGAGATATTTAAATGCACGCAATACTCTTTGTACCCTGCTGTCATGGCAGGTTATTCCAATAATAAATGAAAACGATACAGTTGTGGTTGAAGAGATAAAGTTCGGGGATAATGATAACCTTGCTGCAATGATAACCTTGCTTATGGATGCAGATATTCTTATTAACCTTACTGATATTGATGGTCTTTACACCAAGGATCCGCGCAAGAATAAGGATGCTGAACTTATTCCAGTAGTTACGACAATTAAAAAAGATATTGAAAAATACGCAACCGATATTCCTGGTCCTTTGGGAACCGGTGGCATGCTCAGCAAGATAATAGCGGCAAAAAAGGTTACCGCCGCAGGCATACCTATGTTAATAGCCGGGGGTGAAAAGCATGATATTCTGATAAAACTCTTTGCCGGCAAAGAGCATGGTACTTTTTTTATTCCAAAAAAAGAAAAGCTGGCAAACCGCAAATGCTGGATAGCTTTTACATTAAAGCCTAAAGGAACCATCATGATTGATAATGGAGCTGCGGCTGCTATCCTTAAAAGCGGCAAGAGCCTTCTGCCGAGCGGTATTGTAAGAGTAGATGGGGAATTTAGCGTGGGTGCCGCAGTTGAATTCAGAAAAGAAAGCAATAATGAGATTTTGGGGACAGGCCTTGTAAATTACTGTGCTTCCGATATACGAAAGATAATGGGGCTCAAGTCCGGCAAGATAAAAAAATATCTCGGGCATAAGTCCTATGATGAAGTTATACATAGAGATAATCTGGCAATAACATATGAATGTAATGCATAGGAACAGTGCGCTTCAGGTATAATCAAATTCAAACCATGAAAAACTCACGCATAAGATATCGTAAAGAAAGAACTTGCCACGAATGAAAACAATAGTAACAGTTGCCAATCCCTTAATAAACTATGACAAGATCCTGCAAAGTTCTTTCTTAACGATCTCTATTGCGCTCAAACAGTTTCCTGTTTTGAATTCGATCACACCTGAAACTCACGTTCAGCCAGTTTGTTTCATAAAGGTTGCATAAAAATGAGTTTGTAAATTTCTGAAAAAACACAGCTTGAGGAGGAATCAGATGTCTGTTGAGTCAACAATTGTTGAGATGGCAAAAGCAGCTAGAGCAGCTTCCGTTGAAATGGCAAGATGCCCTTCGGATAAAAAAAACGAAGCGCTTATAAGGATAGCTGATAATATTGAGAAAGAGGCGCCCTATATCCAGAAGGAAAATGAAAAGGATCTTTTACGCGCCGGGGAAATGGGGCTTTCCAATGCAATGATTGATCGGCTCACTGTAAAGGATTCAACAATTAAATCCATGGCAGATGGGCTCAGAGAGGTTGTCCGGATTCCGGACCCTGTGGGCTCGATGAGTAATACATGGCTTAGGCCCAACGGGTTGGAAGTGTCACGTATGCGCATACCTCTCGGGGTTATTGGTATTATCTATGAGTCAAGGCCAAATGTCACTGTAGATGCCGCCGGTCTTTGCTTGAAAGCTGGAAATGCAGTGATACTTCGTGGAGGTTCTGAAGCTCTTCATTCGAATCAGGCGCTATCTGCTATAATAAGTAATGCCCTTAAAGAATCCGGACTTCCTGAGGGAGCAGCGCAAGTTGTTCCTATAAGAGACAGAGATGCTGTTAATGTTCTTTTGAAACAGGAAGAATTTATTGATCTTATTATTCCTCGAGGCGGCGAAGGCCTGATACGTTTTGTGGTAGAGAACTCGAAAATACCAGTTTTAAAACATTACAAGGGCGTATGCCATGTATATGTTGATGAAGGGGCGGATATTGCAATGGCTGAGGATATTTGTTTTAATGCAAAAGTTCAGCGTCCGGGTGTTTGCAATGCTATGGAAACAATGCTTGTCCACAAATCCGTATCTGAGAATTTTCTGCCGGCCATGGGAAAACGTTTTGTTGAAGCAGGTGTAGAAATAAGGGGCTGCCCTGAAACATGTCGAATTTTGCCAGAGGCGGCAAATGCCGTGGAAGAGGACTGGCCGGCGGAATTCCTTGATCTTGTTCTTGCAGTGAAAGTTGTGGAAGATATGAAAGAAGCTATTACGCACATCGCAAGATATGGATCAAGCCATACAGATGTAATCGTGACTTCGGATTATAACAGGGCAAGGCGTTTTGTACGTGAAGTGGATTCATCAGTTGTTATTGTCAATGCCTCTACTCGTTTTAACGATGGGGGGCAGCTTGGACTTGGAGCGGAAATAGGTATAAGCACTTCAAAACTTCATGCCTTTGGGCCTATGGGTGTTAATGAACTAACAACAACCAAGTTTGTTGTTTTTGGAGAGGGACAGGTCAGGGATTAGGGATCGGGCAAAACCGTAAACCGTGAACTGTAAACCGTTATTATTTATCATGAAAGGTCTATTTTTTGGAACATATAGGGTTGTTCGGAGGGACTTTTAATCCGATTCACGTAGGGCATCTTAGAGCTATTCAGGAGGTGCAAAATCGTTTTGCCCTGGATAAATTTTATATAATCCCAACAGCCCTTCCTCCACACAAGGAGCCGGGTGATGTGGTCGATGCAAAATACCGCCTTGAGATGATTCGGCTATCTGTTTCAGAATATCCTGAACTTTTGAAGTCAGTTATTATTTCCGATGTTGAGCTAAAGCGTTCGGGCCCATCATATACCATTGATACCGTTAACCACTTTAAATCCATTCTGCCGGATTATTCCAATCTTTATCTTATTCTTGGTATTGACGCCTTCCTTGAAATAGATACCTGGAAATCTTTTTCAGATCTTTTTTATCTTACATCTTTTATTGTTATGACACGGCCCGGAGGTGTAGATGCTGAGGGAGCGTTGAAATGGAAAGTTCTTGAAGATTATATTAAGGGAAAAATATCCGGCACCTATAAATTTTCCATTTCCCGATCATGTTTTGTCCATGAAAAAAAACAGGCGATTTTTTATGTGGATATAAATTCACCTGATATATCATCAACTAAAATTCGTGATCTTATTAAGAAAGGCATGCCAATTAATTCCCTGGTTCCTAAGAAGGTGGATGACTTTATTATCAACAAAGGACTTTATATATGATTTATGAACACGATCCCTCTCTTGACGTTTACGTTAAATCAGCTTTGGAAAAAAAAGTTATAGGACTGGTTGTTTTGGATGTTCGAGGGCTGACTTCTATTGCAGATTATTTTATAATTTGCAGCGGGCTTTCTAATCGTCAGGTTAGAGCGGTTGCTGAATCTATTCAGGTAGATCTGAAAAAAAATGGAATAAAGCCGCTTAGCGTTGAGGGTCAAAAAGAAGGGCACTGGGTTGTTATGGATTATGGCCATGTTATTATTCATATTTTTTATGAACCGGTGCGTACTTTATATGATCTCGAAAGCCTCTGGATAGATGCGAAAAGGATTACCGACTATAATGAATGATAAAAAATTTTGCATGCTGATTATCCTGGATGGATGGGGAATTAGTTCTAATAGCGAAGGCAATGCTGTCAAGCTGGCCAAAACTCCTTATCTTGACAGGCTTGAGAAAGAATATCCCCACACCAGCCTTTTATGTTCCGGAAAAGCTGTAGGCCTTCCGGAAGGAATTATGGGAAATTCCGAGGTCGGGCATCTTAATATCGGAGCCGGAAGGGTAGTATATCAAGCTCTTCTAAGAATAGATAAATCAATAAGATGCGGAGAGTTTTTTGAAAATAATGTTTTAAAGTCTGTAATATCAAAAGTTAAAGCAAATGACTCTGCCTTACATTTAATGGGACTTGTTTCAGATGGCGGCGTTCACAGCCATTTCAGTCATTTGCTGGCTTTGCTGAACATGGCAAAGAAAGAAGATATCAAAAATGTTTACATCCATGCTATTCTTGATGGTCGGGATACTCCTCCCGACAGCGGGGATGATTACATAAAAAGTTTGCAGAATCATATAAATAAAACCGGCTTTGGAACTATTGTTAGTATCTGCGGGCGTTATTTTGCAATGGATCGCGATAAAAGATGGGACCGGATTGAAAAGGCCTATCGTCTATATACGCTTGGCGAAGGTGTTAAGGAAACGCATCCCGTTGAAGCTGTAAAAAATGCATACAGCCGGAATGAAACTGATGAATTTATACAACCGGTTGTTATTACAGATGAGTATGGGAAGCCGCTTAGAACCGTTCAGGATGGCGATGGTATAATCTTTTTTAATTTTCGGGCAGACCGTGCGCGGCAAATCACACAGGCACTTACAGATCCAAAATTTACATTTTTTAATAGAACTTCCTTCCCTATGCTTTGTGATTTTGTGTGCATGACGATTTACGATGAAAAATTTCCACTTCCAATTGCTTTTCCTCCCATTCATATGGATGAAATACTTGGTGAAGTTATAAGCAAAAAGGGTTTAAAACAGCTAAGAATAGCGGAAACAGAAAAATATGCTCATGTAACATACTTTTTTAATGGAGGTGAAGAGAAGCCTTTTCCTCTTGAAGACAGATGTTTAATCCCATCTCCTCGTGATATTCCAACCTATGATCTAAAACCGGAAATGAGCGCTTTTGAAGTAACAGAAGAAGTTATCTCCCGTTTGCAGTCAAAAAATTATGATATTATTATTCTTAACTTTGCCAATATGGATATGGTGGGACACACCGGCGTGCTAGAGGCTGCAATCAAGGCATGCGAAGCAGTTGATAAATGCGTGGAAAGAGTTGTGAGCCAGGCAAAGGCCCAGCGAGGGGTTGTTTTGATTACCGCCGATCACGGGAATGCAGAAAAGATGACTGATACAGACGGACATATCCATACAGCCCACACACTCAACCCTGTTCCATTTATACTGGTCGATGACAAACAACAGAATATAAAACTAAGACCGGACGGCATCCTGGGAGATATCGCCCCCACCATTCTTCATATCATGAATATCGACAAGCCCGAACAGATGACAGGAAGCTCTTTAATCGAAAGTTAATTGTAAACGTTCACGGAACGTCGAAAGTAGAAATTAGAAATTTGGGCTTCATGCTTTTGTACTGTTCTTCCCAATTTCAAGTTTCAAGCCGTGAACGGCTGCCAAGTATATTTGTCTTGACCTAAGCCTTTTCACAGCGATCCTGCAGATCGTATAATAATTGCAACTGCAATTTCACTTGGAGCTTCTCTAATTACAAAAGATGAAAGGATATTGAAATATCCTCATGTTAAAACAATATGGTAAGTAGTTGTGGGGGCAGATGCATTATTCTTCAGTTCAAATTAGTATAAATAAAGCAAGGAGGCGGTGCCATGTTTAAAGACGGAGATAAATGCCCGGTTTGTGGTTCTGGTACGCTGACAAAAAAACATCGAAGAGGTCTTTGATTATAAAGGGGAGACCCTCACAATTAAAGACTATGTTATTTATGAATGTCCTGTATGTGAAGAGTCAATTGTTGACAGCAAGACGTTAGAAGACACTGAAAGTTCACTCATAGAATTTCGCAGAAAAGTTGATAACCTGTTAACACCAATTTGCTCTCACTCCTATCGCAGTATGGTGAAGTGACTTGCCGGAGAACATGCCTGATCAATTCTGACTGAAAAAGCCAGGCCATTATTGGATTTCTACTCATTTCATAGTTTATACTTTTAGCTATTTCTTTGTTTTGCTTTTTCAGCGGGTTCTGCATTACATTACAACTTAGATCACTGCTTACGCGCAAAGCGCAACCGAATCTTCAGCTATACCGGGTATGTGGGAATAATAAACCATTGCGAAGGACTATATCCGACAACTGGAATCAGTGGCAAAAGACAGAGAAACCACTTAATCCCATAACGCCAGAGCGGGTGTATATAGGAGGCGAAACAGACTTGAATCTTGCATCGATTAGTCGTTATGCACGAGCTCTGGCATTTAAAGCACCATGATCACAGCCCTGATTTCTATAAACTACTAGAGTGCGTCTTGCCAAATTAGGAGAAAATCAAACATAAACTTTCGATAAAATAAAGGCATTGTGACCGGATCTGTCACACATTTGCATAAAAAAGGCGAGCCGCATTTGACTCGCCTTTGTCATCTATCAGTAAGGGAATGTCAAATCTTGAATAGTAAAATCGGTTGACATAAGCTCAAATGCAGAGTACGCATAAAGTGTACTATTAATTATGGAGGTCATTATGTTGGAAGTCAATGTTAAGGATGCCCGCAGCAATTTTAGTTCATTGCTTGATAAAGTTGAGCGAGGCGAGGAGATTATTATAAAACGTCATGGTAAAAAGATCGCATGTCTTGTTTCATTAGGTGCCAAAGACCGGCTCCCAAGCCTTAATGAATTTCGATTTTCTGTTAAGATAACCGGAAAACCATTGAGCAAAGTTGTGACTGATTTAAGAGATGGGGTGCGGTACTGATGGTATATTTTGATACAAGTGTTTTAGTTGCCTATTATTGCCCTGAACCTATCAGTGGGCAGGTAGAAAAGAAGATAAGAAAGATAAAACAACCGGCAATCAGCCCATTGACTGAAGTAGAGCTTGTTTCGGCAATTTCAGGAAAAATCCGGGAAAAGGATTTGTCCCGGGAAGACGGCAATAGAGTAATTGGTCGATTTCAGTCACATATTAAAAATAGATTATTTAGATGGATTCCAGTTGAACACCAGCATTTTCAAATGGCAAAAAACTGGATCTCTCAATTCAATACCCCTCTCAGGACATTAGATGCTCTCCATCTTGCTATTACGTCCATAAACAATTTGAATTTATTTACTGCGGATTTCAAACTTGCAGAATCAGCAAGGCTCTTTGGAGTTGAAGTGGTCATGATCGGGAACACATAAGGGGCTTGCGCAAATGGTTATGCAAAAAATCTTGAAGCGGAGATCTGGTAAAGACCGTTCTCTCTTTTTTCGGCGATATTATCCTGTCTGACAACCTGAACAAAAGAAATGCCTCCCAATGTATTCCTGTTCTTGCGATGATGATAATCTATGACTGAACGGGAAAGTTTAGCTTCAACCATTAACCATGGCTTCTTGTCCCGCAGTATCAGGAAATCGGTTTCCC
>JAJSZW010000002.1 GCA_030262895.1 Deltaproteobacteria bacterium
TGGTTATTATCTTGACCGATTTTCATGGCAATGCGACGACTTGCTTGCGATATGAAAAAAGTTTTTCAGTTCTCAGTTCCGGCACGCACCATGTTGAGATCAATATAGACAGACGAGGCACTGACGCAAATGCCGTCCGTTCTCAACGGCGGTCGCATGGTACTGATCCTCCCGGAATGTAATGTCGATTCGCTCTTGCCATCAGCGCGCCTACGTATCTTGTTCTCATTCTTGGACAGCCTTCTATTCAATGAAATCAGGGTGATTCATCGGGGGATTGTTTGGGTCGAATCGGTCGTACCAATCAAAGTACTTCGCAACTCCCTTGACGCCCTCTTTCACGAGATCTTCTTTTTTCTCGTCTCCTATATCGAAGTCGGTAGTGTTGACACCGATCGTGTTGATATACACAGTCCGATGCCAATCATCGCTGTGTAGGTGCTGGTTGTTCTGAGCATTCAGAATCGATTTTACAAGTGCCCATGCGTAGTCGAAGAAATAGTGAATCTTTTGGTGTTGTGGTTCGGCTCCGTCACGGAACATGGAAATCTCGCGACCAGTGTCGAGTCGGAAGCCAAAGGTTTCTTTGTTGTAGATATATCTACTGCTGGTTTTTTTGAGCTTAGCATTCTCGGCTTCATAATACTTGGTCTTGCGCGCAAGTTTAGAGAGTTCGGACTTTTTGACATACTTCTCCCGGTCAAACAGCTTGATCGGATAGTTGTCAAAAACACCGCCGTCAACATAGACATCCTCTCGCACGTTCCTAACGGCTGCGAAAAAAAGCGGAATAGACATCGAAATACGCACTGCATCCACCACGCGCATTCGGGGCGTGTGTTCGATGGAAAAGACTTCGGCGAATTGCGTTGAGAGATTAGTCCCGACAAGAAACAGATCACGAAAGTTTCGGTTGCTTAGATCGTTAAAGGTCGAGTGCTCACTGCCGGTCTTTTCGCGAATGAGATTTCCCATCCACGACCTGAAGAAATCACCCTTGTACCACCCGTATTTTTCGATCAGGCGCTTGGTGTCACGAACAACGCCCCACGAATCATCCATAAAGTTATTGAAGTCAAGCCCGGACAGTATTTCCTGCGTTTCTTCCAACGTGTAGTCAAGCGCAAGCAGCACGGCGTTAATCGCGCCGGCCGATGTCCCGCCGACACGCTTGATGTTTTTTAGAATCTTACGTTTCTTAAGCTCCTGAAGGGCTCCGACATAGGCAATGCCCTTCACACCTCCACCCTCAAAGACAAGATTCCTAAAGGGATAATCCATTTTCCTGTTCTCCTTTCTTGTAAGCGTTCAACCGTTTTGTATACTGATTCTCATGGCCATATGACGACTTGCTTGCGATATGAAAGAAACCTTTCTCTGCCGCCTTGACTCTTAAAGATATCTTTTCTTTCGTTTCCCCGGGATTTTTTGACTCTGTCCCCTGCGCCCTCATGAGCAAACGTGCTTAATCTCCTTTTCTATTCGAAGTCTAAAATAGAGCTTCAAAATTGGTTTCAAGGCAAACGGAATCACAGTCAAAATTGATACCGGAACAATCCGCCAGATCTGTTCAAAACCAAGGCCAACATAGCCGGTCAGAAATAGCAGTGGGCTAAGAATCCAAATCCATTTTACCATCCTTCTGAGCCTTCTTATGCAATCGACCTTGTTTCTTATTTTTTCATGATGTTGGCGCCATATATCGGGACAGGAAAACACCTCTTTTGATACATACATGATTACATCCCCATCAGGCTGAATAAACGTTCTTATCATGAACCCTTGATCGCCATTTGATTGACTTGGGCCTATCTTTTCTTCAGGCGAACAAATCTCGATTCCTCCTTCTGCATACAACTTTACAAGCATATTGACGTCATTAACTAAGCCCAACTCAGCCTCATTGAAAAACCAATTTCAAAAGTGATTTCAAGCAATCATTCACAATTCCTATGAGTTCTTTCCAAAAATTTATGGACGTACTCACTGCCTGATTATGAAGACTGTGCAACTCGTCATTTTTTACACATGCGTACTGAGGCTGTACCCGTGTAATAACATCACCGTCCATCTGGATGACTGTCTGAATTGCAATCTCTTGCACACCCACTTCCCAGATCTTTCGGATGCTGACCAGTTCGTCGCCATTGAGGCGCAGTGGCGATAGACCTTTTTCAATATCTTCACGACCAAAGTCATTTTTGCATTCTTTCCCGGTTCTTTTCTCAAGGGCGTTGAATATGCCCTTGATCTGGTCGGACATCGATTTGATCCGTTGGAGCATAATAAAGTCCGCTTCCTCTGCTTCAGAAAGCCCTTTGGTTTCCGCTTTTGCTTCTAAGCTCTTTATCGCTCCTCTGGCCGTCTCACGGATTTTGTGGAAAGAGCTGAAACTTCCAAGCTTGATATCATCGCGGTTTAAGACAAACCCCAGGGCAGCCAGTTTCATCCCATATTTCTGGGCTATGTCAACCAGCGCATGGCGAGGATTTGGCATTTTGCGACCGGTGATATCGGCCTTGATGATCGTGTTGACTTCAAGATTCATCAGGTCATGGGCGATGGTCGAGATCTGTTCTTTGATACTATTCATTATGTCTTGTCTTCTATAAGTTTTTTGGTTAATTGAAACAACCTCTCGAGTGCGGCCAGATTATCCTTTACGATTTCATGAACCTGCTTCTCTCGGGCGGTATGAAATTTTTTAAGTTCCTTGTAGTTCCCGGTAACAAATTCTTCATGGAAAACCGTTTGGACATCTCCTTGCAGCAGATCGATTTTCGTTAAAATAGCTTTCGGCTCTTTGCTATAATCAATTGTAGCAACAATCTTCGTAAATATTCGGCTTATTTTTCAGATTTTTAAAAAAAGTTCGGGACACCAGCAAATAAGTTTGATATAAGAAGAAGCATGAATGCTTCTTGTCAAAAATTACTGCCATTATACACCCCTGAAATCTACGATCAAGTCATTGATTTGCCCGTTGAGAAACCTCCGCTGATTTTCATTTCAGAAAAAGAGTATCTGGAATTGAAAAGTGAGGTGGGTTATTGGCAGGCCATGCATAAAAAAGCTATTTTGCGTGAAAATAAGCTGAAGCAAACAATAAAGGAGCAGAAAGGTCAAATCCGGGATTTGAGAAACCGTTTATTTGGCAAAAAAAGTGAGAAAAAAAGTTCCAGTAAAGATGAGGTTAAATCAAAATCTTCGAATTCCAAACGTCCTCGTGGTCAGCAACCCGGGAGTAAGGGGCATGGACGCACAGCTCGTCCCCATCTTTCCGAGAAAAAGGAACTGGCTAATTTCCCGGAAAATCCGAAATGCTCTAAATGCGGCAAACTCTATATACCCGATGAAAGCAAGAAAGCAGAAATCATTGAAGTTGATGTTAAGGCTCATACTCGTAAAATTATACGCTGTTGTATGAAGAAAGACTGTTCGTGCAAGGGCGTTCCTAATACAATTACAGCGCCCATGCCACCCAAGGTTATCCCAAAAAGTCCATACGGGATTTCGATCTGGGAAGCAGTTCTTTTAAATAAATTTCACTACTGCCAGCCAACCAATCGTCTTCTGAATCAGTATACAGAGCTGGGTTTACCCATTTCTCCAGGAACCATTACGGGTGGTTTAAAAAATCTCAAAGAGTTGTTCCAGCCTGTTTACGATGCATTTTACAGCCATCAAATGACAGAAGACAGATTCCATAATGATGAAAGCAGTTGGAAAGTCTTTGAGAGTATTGATGGCAAAGTTGGCAATCGCTGGTGGTTATGGGTCAGTCGCTCTGCATCAGTCGTGTTTTTCCAGATTGCACCGGGCCGTGGTGCAGACGTACCGGTAGAGCATTTTAAAAACATACAGCATCAAAAAATCATTGTTGTTTGCGACCGATACAGTGCCTATAAATCACTGGAAAAGCAACTGGACTTTATAATTCTGGCTTTTTGCTGGGCTCATGTTCGTCGTGATTTTTTGGATGCAGGCAAAAAGTATCCGGATTTGGAAGATTGGGTACTGTCCTGGGTTGAAAAGATCGGAGAGCTTTACCACATTAACAACTTGCGTTGTAAAGAATTTGTTCAAAAGCTTCCCATTCAATGGCAACCTGCATCATTCAAAAAACAGCATGAGAAGCTCGTTGAGAGAATGGATGCAATAGCCCAAGAACGGGATGCTTTTATAGAAGCACACAATCCTGATAATCCTGATTCAGATCTGCTGTCCAACGTTAAATATAAAATTTTGACAAGTCTGCGGAACCACTGGGAAGGTCTAAGCGTTTTTGTAGATCACCCTGACGTGCCGATGGACAATAATAAAGGAGAACAATCCATCCGTAATCCTGTAACAGGGCGTAAAAATTTTTATGGTTCAGGAAGCCTTTGGAGTTCTCAGTTGGCAGCGATAATGTTTTCAATTTTTCAAACCATAGCTTTATGTGGTCTCAACTGCAATCACTGGCTGAGATCATACCTGACTGCCTGTGCGGAAAACCATGGTAAGGCACCTGATGATTTATCCTCGTTTCTTCCTTGGGAAATGGATGAAGAGCGTCGACATACATTTTTCAGGCCACCTGACACATGATGACCCGCTACTGTGGTCGGGACTTTACTCCCAAGGAATTTGAACAGATTCGATGCCTCATAAAACAAAATCCCGAGTTCAACCGGATGCGGCTTTCCAAAGAAGTATGCCGGAGGCTTCAATGGCTCAAACCTGACGGTAAACTAAAGGATATGTCGTGCCGTGTTGCCATGCTGCGTATGGACAGAGATGGATTAATAGTGCTGCCCCCTCCCACCCATGCCAAAGCGCCTGTAAAAAAAATTGAATTCACGTCCGCCACTGATCCACAAGGCCCCGTTGTATGCTCTGTCAATCAGCTGCCACAACTGCATTTGCAGATGGTTACCAAAGCCACCTCAGCTTTATGGAATGAGTATATTGAGAGATATCATTACCTTGGCTATACTCCCCTGCCTGGAGCTCAGCTTCGCTATTTTATTGCTGCAGGTAAACAAATTGTTGCCCTGACAGGCTTTGGTGCAGCAGCATGGCAAACTGCACCAAGAGATCAATTTGTTGGATGGAATCATGACCAGCGAAAGAAGAATTTAAATTTGATTGTAAATAATGCCCGATTCCTTATTTTACCATGGATAAGATCAAAAAATCTTGCATCAAAAATACTCTCATTAACAGCACGCCGGATTCCGGATGACTGGGAAGAAAAATATAATGTCCGGCCAGTCTTGCTGGAATCTTTTGTACAGAAAAATCAATTTACCGGCACTTGCTATAAAGCAGCCAACTGGATCAATGTCGGACAAACCAAAGGCCGTGGAAAACTTGGACCACCTGGAAAAATAAGTGTTCCCATTAAAGATATTTGGGTGTATCCTCTTGTTAAAAAATTTAGAGTTTTGTTGAAAAATTAACTCATAAAGGGGCAAACCGAATATTTACCAATCTTCTCCTCCTCCGCGGATTTTGGTTGGAATTTGACATTTCCAACGGCCGTCACAATTTCGAGAGTGACAAGGTTTGCCATAGCCTCCTTGATGCTATCGATCAGTTCGTTAAGTGTGTCAGACATTTTTTACCTCCTTTTAATTCATACCTCCGTTATTGCTCTACGCAATCTGCGAAACCTCATCTATGGCTGCTGCATAAGCTGTTGCCAAGCCATCCAAATCTTCCTGAGCCCTCGCCAAATCACTGTTATTATCAATAAAAAATGGCTCAGCAATGAGACATGGGGCTTTTGTATAGCGCAAAACATAGCCGCCACGGTCCTCAGCCATCCTTGACTTAATCCCTCTATCGGGTAGCTTTAGATGCTCCAATAAATATTTCAAAAGAATCTCAGCCATTTTCTTGCCCTTTTCGGATTTGTGATAGTAAAGCACCTCTGTGCCTGCAACTTGGGTATTAAAAGCATTGCAATGAAGGCTGATAACAAAATCGGGTTCAAGAGCATTTATGTCGTCTGGTAGCTCCTTGTATGTCCTTCTGTAAACTCGCTGTACTTCTGCATTTCGGATCTTCTTTTCAATGCGGATGGCCAAATCTTCGTTGAAATCGAACTCACTAAGGCCCGCCCTTTCGTTAACCGCACCTGGAGAGCTTTTCTTGTGCCCAATGACCAGGGCACAAAGCTTTTTCGGTTGCACTATTTCCTGCTCACCTTCCAACTCGGACAGGCGCTCTTGAATTTCCGTTAATGAAACGATGCCCTTTTCTGTTAGTCTTTGAATCAAAGCACCCGTTAAACGGGGCAGAGTTTCCACTACCTGTGCCGAATAAAAAATCTTGCCGACAAGCTCCCCATGCACCAGGGCTGTTTTCCCTAAGTTTTCTTCGGCGATAGGCAGCGCTCCCGATTCAGGTGGCTGTGGCGCCCCTTTTGGGAGAGTGGTGAGCAGAATCTTTCCAGATTCAGTCTTTAGATAACCATCCGGTCTAAGCGTTCCTATGAGCCAATCTTTTACCGCCATTTGTTCCTCCTGATTTTCCTAGTTTCTCGGTTTCTTGGGGATATCCTTGACTAACTGGACTTATGTTTATCTGACCTGTAAAGAGTTTTTGCAATTGCAGAAGGAGACACACCCAAATGACGGCTGGTTTCAGTTAGAGAAAGCCCCCATTCTTCAACAAGTTCTTTTGCCAGTTGAGATCTGACTATCGTAATCTTACGACGCCGGCTTCCTGATTTCAATGCTTTAATGCTAATATTTTCTTTATCACAGATTCTTTCAACATATGAAACAGCATATTGTAAACTCTCATAAACGGCAAACTGCTCTTTTCTTGTCTGATCTGATTGCTTGATAAGCTGCTCAACAAATTCCCCGCTGCCCAAAATCCGCTCATCTGACTTCTCGCGTATCCCAATACTGTGCATTGCCTTAACTGCCGACCAGCCTCCCTGGAATTTTATAAAACCTCCTCCAACCAACTCAGGACAACGGCCAAGAGAAATACCCTTTTTTACAAACTGACGATAGTTCCTTTTTGCCTCACCCTCCTTTGTTCCAAACCACTTGAGCACATAATCCCGATCCTGCCAGTCATTTTTTACCTTGCCCATTAATACTGAATGACCACAATATCTATAGCTGTCCAGCTTTGCAAGATTCTCCACCAGGGTGTTTTTGTTCTAAGCAGTTTTAACTATAAAATTATAAAGTTGCATAAACTTCTGAACAAATACGTATAAATGCGATATACAAGGCTCGTATTGCACATTACTGGAGAGACATTATGCACCTTCAAGAAATTATAGTCCGCCCGGTTTACAGTTCCGAAGAGCCTATTTTCCAGGAACTGATGCAGGCCCACCATTATCTTGGGGCACTCCCCAAAATCGGGAACACTCTTTGGTATGTAGCAACATACCAAAACAACTGGCAAGCTTTGCTGGTTTTTTCAGCTGCCGCCTTGAAATGTGGTGTACGAGACCACTGGATAGGCTGGGATTTCCGCTATCAATATGACCGGTTAAAACCTGTTGGCCAACAATTCCCGTTTTCTCATCTTACCTGATAGCCATTACAAAAATCTGGCGTCAAAAGTTCTGTCATTGTGTCAGCGTAGGATACAACAAGATTGGATAAATCGTTTCGGCTATCCATTATTGTTACTGGAAACATTTGTCGATCCAACACGATTCAATGGAACAATCTACAAGGCTGCAAATTGGCGCTTTGCAGGTTATAGCAAAGGTTATCAACGCATCCGCAATGGATACAGCAACACACGTAAAATCCCTAAAAAAGTTTTTGTCCAGCCTCTTCAACGCAATACTTGCACATTATTATCTCGTCCAATAATAAACAAACAGTATCAGACAGGAGGTCTAAGGATGAAACTAAGCGCCAGGCATATGAAATCATTGCCATATTTTTTCAAAGCAATTACCGATCCTCGCAGAGCGCAGGGAAGACGACACAGGATAGAAGTAGTTCTATCCATAGCCGCAGCTGCAATTTTATAGGGAAAAACCATTACAGCCGATGCTTTGTTGACACAGCGAGAATTGGCCAGTTACCTGGTTGAAAGAAAAGCACACTATCACTTCACTGTAAAGGGCAACCAAAAGCTGTTGCTTGAAGATATTGCATATTATTTTGGCAACCATAATCAAAAACCAGATCACAAAACAATTGATGGCATCGATCATGGAAGAATAGAAACGCGTAAAATATGGTTAAGGGCTCGCTAAAAAATAACTTGGTAGAATTTGCGCTCAAATTTGCCGTAGATTTAATCGATCTGATTGAGCAAAACCGCAGGAATAGCGAGCTATTTCGAGGACTTTTGCGAATGAAAATCGATTAAAGATATGGTGAAGTTGGGATGCAAAAATGCCAAGTTATTTTTTAGCGAGCCCTAACCACCGAGCTTAATGAATATCTTAACTTCCCCTATGTGGGACAGATATTCATGATAGAACGAAATACAACTAATAAGAAAAGCGGTAAAGAAAGCAATGAAATTGTCTATGGGATAACCAGCAAAACACCGGACCTAGCAAGCGCTTCACAGGTACTTCAGGACAACCGTGGCCACTGGAGCATTGAGAACATCTGCCATTATATAATCGACTGGAATTATGACGAAGACCGTAGCCGCATACGGACAGGAAACGGTCCAGAAAATATGACACGGCTCAGACGATTTGCTGTCGGAATCATAAAAAGTAAAGGGGTACATAGTGTTGCTCAGAAAATGCGACGGTTGACCCAGAATACTCGCGCAGTCTTTGATTACTTGAAAATGACACGGAATAGTTGCTGTTTTTCAAATGGTTAATCAATAGAACAAATTTACCGTGCTCCGTCCCGTCCCCCCGTCCCCCTGCGTCCCCAAAATAGCTTCTAGTTGTTTATTGGCCATTCGAGTTCGACAGGAATTTACCGGTTCTAACTTGATTACTTCTCTAAATGCGTTTCTTGCGGGTCCGACATTGCCCTGCTTTGCATACTGAAGCCCTATGTTATAGTGCAAGACCGTATTTTTTGGCTGTAGCGATAGAGCCTTCTCTAACATAGCTATGGCCTTATCAATCTGGTTGCATTCGCTATATATTAAGGCCAGATTGCTTAACGCCGGAACGTATTGCGGCTCATTTTTTATTACTTGCCGTAATTCAATCTCCGCTTTATGAAGTTGCTGTAATGCAATCCATGCAAGTGCAAGGTTGTAGCGGGCAAGTGAATAATCATGATTAATAGTAATAACCTTTTGCAGTAACTGAACCGCATGTTCCGGCTTGTTTTTCCTTAAGTGAATCTGTGCAAGATTCGTTAAGGCATCCACATGATTGGGATCAATATCGACAGCACGCTGGTAAAACTGTTCTGCCTGATCCAGCTCACCGGTTTTGTTATAGGCTACTGCAAGATTATAGTATCCTTCTATGGAATTGCGGTCACGCCTGAGCAATTCCTTATAGGCATCAATCGCTTTGGTATGATTACCCTGCGATTGATATAGCATCCCCAAATTACGAAACCCCGTAGCATCCGTCACATCTAGTTCAGTTGCTTTTCTAAAAGCCGCTTCCGCCTGTTTGTAATTATTCAAATTAAAGTAAGCAATGCCCAAATTATTGTAAGCCATGGTATAATTCGGTGATATGGCAAGCGCGCGCTGATGCAATAGAACTGCCTCCTCACTCTCACCACGTTGACTCAAACAATAACCCAGGTTACTTAATGCTGATGCATTATTAACGTCATAGGATAGCGCCTTTTCAAATTCGCTAATTGCCGCATCAATTCTACTGCGTAACTGGAGTGATATTCCCTGGTTATTGTGCAATGCGGAACGTTCTGCATTCAATTTGTGCTCTTCATTGGCGACCATAGAAATACGCCTCTCTGTTTATCTGTGTATTATCCATATTTTTGCCCTTAATCGGCAGCATTCAGGCAAGTGCATTTAAATTGAGCTCCCGTGCTTAACTATTTGGAACCAATGGGGTTTTAGCTGATTACTGTCCAAGTCATGCGTTGGTAGGTTGTAGTCGGTCTTAAGCTGAGGCTGATTAGCCAGGATACGGTGACCTAACCCATGTTGCGCAACAGTTAAAGGCCACATATTTTCCCGAACATCTCCTGTTGACCCAACAAGAAAGAGCGGCACTGCATGTTGCATTTCATACCCCGCATGTCCACGCATATTGGCCTTTGCTGCCTGATCTGCCCGATACCAGGTAAGAAACTGTTGTACATGGCCAGACTGGTCGCGAAGATCAATTTCTTTGTTTCTTGCAGCACCACGGAGCCTGTCCTGTTCGGTGGGGTTCGCTTTAGCATAATCAGTAAAGGCTGTGGACGTCTGTTGTTCTAAATGTTGCTTAAATGTTAAATCGTCCAGCTTTTCATTTGTATAGGGGTTTTCGTGCCTGGCAAACATCGACGGATCGCCAATCTGGACATTGTTGGGTGCAAAAGGATAGTTTCCCGCTGTGCTTGCTGATCCGGTGCTGCCCGTAAATCCAACCTCATCCCAATGATTCCAAGCCGTTGCTGTTCTACTGTCGGTACGGTTCGGGTTTTGCCGCTGTAGTTTTTTACCCAATCCCATCTTGTTATTAAAACTGGGTGAAACTCCAAAGGAGTATGTTTTTTCTCGCCCTCCTATATCAAATTTATACTTTTTATTACCGGACTTAGATATCTTTACACCGCCTTGCACAGTAAAATCCTGGAAATTCTTGACTAAGAATTCATTTGGCCAGTGAATGGAATAAGGTTTCTCCGGTGAGCCGTTTGCATCCGGTACCGGTACCTTTAGATTTGAATCCCATTGCGGGTCTGGTTTAGGTGCGGAGCTAACGATATAGCCATTGCGCATCTTACGTGCAAAACCGGCTGGATTCCGGTCTCCTTCCTTCATACTGTCATAGACACGTTGATAATCGTCTTTGATGGATCTCCAGCGGTCCTGTTTAGGATGGTATACCTCCCCACCCCGCATTTTGCTTTCAAACGCGTTGCGTTCAATAGTCCGGTTGCCGGATTTGTCCTTTAAGTAGTTTGCCCAGTTGATTTCTATTTCCTGATTCGAGACTTGCGGGAACTGCATTTGACCGGGGCCTTCTTTGGGCGCTTTTTTTGCTTTGTCCTTTGCCGCATCGTTAATGGTTTTTTCCAGTTCGGGAGTCCGCTTACCACCCTTCTCTTTTACTGGCCGTTTTGCGTCAGCCTCATCACCTTTGGGCCTGGTCTTTTTGGAGGGTTTTGGTGGGGCCTTTGGTGTGGCTGGTTTCTTCTCTTTACCTGCTGCCTCTTCAGGCACTTTGTCGGCATTCTTGCCTTTGCCTTTACTACGGCCTGACCATTCTGCCTTGTTTTTCAGCGCCTCGCGCGCGCCTGATCCTTTAGGTCCTTCCTTAGGCATAGCATCTTGAATAAGGCGCTCGGCATCAATGTCAGAACTTTTAACATCTATGCTCGGTGGCTCCGGCTGGCCGAATGTGTAGCTCATGTTCGCCTGCAAGGCTAAAGTCGGTCCAACATCCCACACCCATTCAGCAAGCTGCCAAGTGTTTTCCCATACCGTGATCCACAGCGCTTCAACTTCTGCCCAAGCCTGTAGACCTAATTTGATCTTCGCAGCCGCCGCCATGGTGGCTGTGCCATTAATACTATAATTACCATTCTCGTAGGCAATTTCAGGCAGGACAGATACGGCGCCATAAACACCCGCGGTACCGACAGCTTCAAGACCACCCGTAAGTGACCCTAACACTACGTCGAGTCCCAATCCTGCGCCAAACGCCACGTATGCTTCGGCATACGCAGGAATAAACAGTTCACCACTAATGACAAAGGAAGGCGTTTCCTCGCCAATGGTGTATTCGCCTTCAACCGTGATATCACGTAACTGACCAGGACCAATGCCCGCTCGCACACCGGCACGCAAACGGATAACTGCTACCAGTATCGCCCAAAGTGGGATATTACGGCTAATACTGAATAGTTCACGATCGGTTTTCTTTTCAGAGAATAGTTCGATGGGTTCGGTGACAGTAATCGCACCACTGATGGTAGTTGTACCTTCCGGAAGTATTTCTAAACCCAAGGTGCCGGCAAGAAAATCTGTCAACTGCGCTGTGATATCGCCACCACCGTAAACAACCAGATCGCCTTTTTCTTTTTGCATTAAACCGAGCTTCACATTGCCCGAGAGTTTGCCGTTATCCCTTTCGTAGTTGATCGTTTGTTCGCCTTTCCACAGGCCTTCACGATACTCGACGTGTAAATTGCCGCCCAGGCCAGCGAGTTTATCGCTTTGTATCGGGATATCTACTTCGCCTTCCAGTTGGCCGTTAACATAATCAATCCGCGCCGATGTACCTTCCAAACCTGGTATAGTAAGATTGACATCAGCGCCAAGCTCAAGCTTTCCTTTTTCGTAACCCGCACGTATATTGCCTGATCCGACACCACCCAGGCTTACGGCCACATCGCCACGAAAACCCACCTGCCCTTTTTCGTCGATACTTCCCGTTATAGAGCCAGATGTAACAGGCAGTGATTCTGGAAAGTGTTCGGCTTTTACGGTGATTTTCCCGGACAAGCGGCCACTTTTATAACCAAAGGCACCTGTCACCGGTGCCAGCGCTGGAATGCTAATAGTGAATTGACCGCTGCCGCTTACCACACCCTTTGAAATAGTGGCGCTCGCCAGGGTTCCTTCGCCGAAATCCCTGTAGACCAGTCGCAACCCGGTAATTACACCAGACAAGTCGCCATTATTCATAATGAGCTGGATGCTGCCTTCCGGTACCTCCAGACCAGGAATCGGTGGTGCGATCTTGCTGGCCGGAACCGTCACATCTGCTTTTAGATTTCCTTCTTCAACTGCCAATCCTATTGACGCACCTTTTAGAAACTCCTGGGTAATATCAATTTTTCCACCACCCTTCGGTGTTCCATCCTGGAATCCCAGATTAAAGTCACCTTTAGCGAGTCCTTTATAATCCAACGTGGCATTAACGTTGCCGCCGAGTTTTCCTTGCGCCAGATGAATCTCGCCTCCGCCTTCTATGGAAAGCTTCGGCAAGCCTCTGGGTTTCATTTTGTTGGCGGTGACCGCCAGTGTTGCCGCGACTTGACCCGTATCGTCAACTGTGAGATTGAGTTCCGGATTGTTGAGTGCGCCGATATTTACCGGCAACTTAGCGTTCCCCCTAAATGTTGCCTTGCCTTCTGCATTAAAATTCAGTTTGAGGTCAGAACGCAGTTCTCGTGCAAATGGCACATTAAGTTCAGCGCTAATCTTGCCCGATTTATTGTTTGGCCGGTAAGTTAGAGTTTTTAATGCAAGACCCGGAACCGTCTGAGGCTGCTTTGTCAGATCAGCCCGTTTATTGTTGCGCCTTCCTGTTAACACATCTTGCGCAATACGTATTCCGCGACCAAGATTTATGACAATGGCATCATCCCCGGCCGCGTGAGGTTCCGGTGTTGGTGTTGGTACAGCGGGAACAGGTTCCGGTGGGGAAACGGGCGCGGTTGATGATGCGGTATCATCCGCACGCCGGATAGCTATCGTATTGTCCGGGCGGCCGGACGCATCCTTGACAGATAAACCTTGCACCACGGTATCAGCAATGCGATCAGCCTCCCGTTCTTGAGGATCATCAGGCAAACCCAGACTTAGTTTAGTCTTCGGTGGCGAAGGTCCATCAGATTGCTGAGTCGTGTGCGCAATTTCATGGGCCAAAAGCCGCTGCCCTTCTTCACTTTGAGGCTGGTATCTGCCATGACCAAAATAGATGTCCCGGCCACTTGCAAATGCCTGTGCTCCCAATGCATTGGATGCATCACCTGACCCAATATCTGTATGGAGCCGAACATTGCTCAAATCGCCTCCAAAACCGGGCTCCATCCGGGACCTGACATCCGGACTCATGCCATGACCCTGACCGCGAGTTTTTTCGATATGACTTTCAACACCACCGGGCACCGTTTCAGCAGAAGCCGCGTTACCACGAACAGTCGCCTGATCTGTATCTTGCTTACCAGCGTCAGTTCCCTGATTAAGGAATCGCTGCACCGATTGATTACCATAGGACCGTTGCAATTGATTCAGCACACCGGCTCGTGCCAAATCATGATGGGATTGATAAAACGCCGGTTCGCTTAGGAGTGCTTTTGTGGAAGAAGGTGGCGGTTCTGCGCCCGCTGAAACGGACGAACGCTTAACGCAATCATTCTGTCCCCCACTCTGGTGAACAGATTCTGCGTTTAAGCGCTGCTGCTCGACAGTTTCAGGAACATGTAACTGAACTGCTTCAGGCGCTTCGAACGGCTTTTGAGTTCTTTCAGTCATTGATCCGGTTATTAGTCGTTAAGTGGATACTGCCAGTGAATTATCCGGTTTACCTCTTGCCAGCCAATTGCTATTGATATTTTGTTTTTCTGAAAGCGAATCTTGTTTTACCGACGGTTTGAAACGCTTTAGCAGACGCTCCAGATCTCTGCAAAATTTTGCTAAACATGCGGATTTTGTTTGGATACTGTCCTGTTCGTCACCGATCAAGACGTGCGTGCTACGGTTAACATTCCACTCTTTAACAATCTCTATCCAGCTATTTTCGGATAGAACGGTAGTAATTACTGCAAGCCGCTGATAGAAATTGAGCAGAAAATCATAATAGGTATCTATTGAATACCGTGTACCTGGTAACGCACTATCAACACGGCGATTCCATAACTGCACGACATATTCATATATATCCCGGTGTAAAACAAACTCATGTATTTGATCCTGCCAAGCGCCAACATTCATATGTACCAATTTCCACGCACCCGTCGGACAAAGCACATCTTTGCGAAGCGCTACTATGCTGTCCTCGGTAAGTGCCGGATAGGTTTGACACACATGTGGGCGAAACGCATGAATACCACAGCGGCCGCCACCGCCAGGTAACTCCGCAAGAAATATACAAGGCTTATACTGCCGATCATCTCGCACTTTATCTAAAGCGATATCGAAAGCATTACCACTCTGATCAAGTTTAAAAGCACCTGCAACGTTGGAAGTTGCCTGGGAGTAAACCAGGAATTGTTGTGGAGCGAGTTTCAATCCTGAGACAATTCCCCAAACATCATACCCTGTCACTGTAACCGTATATTCGATACAACACCGCGCAGTACAGGTTGAACAGGCACAAGCCGTGCTGCTAAGTGTTGGCGACAGACGCTGCCTGGAATCAACTATCTGCATAGAGGATCGCGTATTGATTTTCGAGGTGGTTACAGAAATCGCTGAAGTTGAACTGCCGGTTGGTTTTACTCCAGACACGCTGGTTCCAGGACGCAAGGACTTCTTGGTACTCCATCTTCTGAGACTCATATTCCTGGCTTCTTTGATATTCTTCTTCAATCTCTAAATCACAGACTGACCATACTCGCCAACAACCCTGCGGGTCATTTATGACGTGCACAATCCCATCTTCACAATAAGCCGGATAGATTGTGCACTGGCATGGTCGTAATTCTCCTAGACCACAACGGTGCGCACCATCATTAGTACTCACGAGAAATGTACAACCACCATAACGACGTTCATCGATGGTTTTCTGCAGCACCAGTTCATAGCGCTCACCGCTTTGGTCCAGCACAAAGGTCTCATCATTGCCTTGAATAGCCTTTGCATATGTCACGAAACGACTTGAGGTCAGGTCAAGCGTTTTCGCAATACGCCAAACATCGTAACCTGTCATCGTCACGCGGTAGTGATAGCAACACGTTCGTTGGTTGCAATTTCCACAGACTGTCGTTTTCAGGCTTATGGGCTGAATATCGGCAGTGTTTGGCATAGGTTAAACAAACCTTCCTCAGGCATTACGTCTACGAACCAAATAAACAATGACTATTATGACCAATGCAATCACAAGCCATATTAGCCACCGGTAAGGCGGCGTTGGCGGCACAACCGTGACCGGCTCGCTGACAAGCCCTCCCGCGTTTACTCTGACTTTTGGCGAATCGCCGGCTTTAAATTGAATCACTTGGACATAACTACCATCAAGGTTATCCGCTACCGGACCAAGTGTAGTTGCATTCTCTACTGAAAAGGCTACTTGCTTGGCGCGTCCCATCCCCCATGAATTACCTATCGCGTCTTTAGGAGTGAATACTACTGCCTTGCGCTGATAACCTGCCGGTACTTTTTCTTTTAAGTGCTCCCAAATACCAGGGTCAAGAATCTCCTGCTGCGTGACTTCTGCCGATCTCAGTTGTGATGCCATCATCATACTACTTAGCGCCACATCAGCGTATTTACAGACAACAAATTCTCGGTTTACACAAGCTTTCCTGCCGGGCTTTATACTCTCTACCTTAAATGACCATTTGTAGATACCATCGTATTGTATGGTTGGTGACTTTGCCGAGAATATTCCATCATGTGCAACCCGGTCGCCATGGGTTCCATCGTCATATAATTCAACGGACTGCGTAGCTCGTTTGTTTGTAAATGGTTTATCTGCGAAATGGGCCAATGCATAGGCCATTCTCTGACGAGAAGACGCCGTTTCTCCCATAATTATTTTCGGTACGACTTTACCGGTATGAGGCTTATAAGCTTCAGTAGTAGATTGTGCGTTCGCATTACCACTTGTCATTACTGGCGAATCAAACAACAACTGCCGCACAAGTGGATCTTTGACAAGATAGCTTTCAAGGGATTCGGCAGGTGCATCAATATCAACAGTAACTTTCAAGTTATTCAGGCGATCTGAGGCCAAATGAGCCATCTGCAGTTCAAACAGAAACTCCATAGCAGTGCCTAACGATTCGAAACTAAATTTTGGTTGAGTTATAACCGGTGATTGTGCGTGGACATTGTATGAGTAATGTGTATCTGCAGATACAGGTATTCCATTACCGCCTGTCAATTTCATGGTCCATTCCCCGGCACCTTGACCACCGCGAAGACGCTTGCCGCGGATTATGTACATCGCAAACGAGTCACTATCATAGTATGAGATATCACTGGATTGTGGAGTGATTACCTCGCCTGTGGGACTAGTCAAGGTTAATTGCACGCCCCCTGAAACATGCCGATCCCAGTCAACAGAAAAAGTCAGTCCATATATGCTATCGTCGATGCACACGGTGTGTGTTTTAGTTGTGCCGCGCCTTATTGTTCCCTCAGGATCCACTATAGTTCTCAATCCTAACCAATCGGTTACCGCATTTTTAAAGGCTTTTTTTAGCGCAAAAGCATCAAGGCTATTAGCATCGAAAAACGCGCCTTTGGTGCCATCATTCAGAGTAACGCCATTGGCGAGATCCTTTAGCAATACATGGTCTACCGATACATTTCCGGTGCCATAACCAATGGTATACATAAGGATGTCCTTAGAATCCAGTACGCCAAGCTGGCCACGAGCATTACTACTAGGATTCTCGCCACCATCACTTAGAAGTAATATAGCTTGTTTTAGGTCAGGCCTTTCAGCCGAGCTTGGTGGTTTTAATGGATCATTTATCCGCGCATCCATATCACCAATGGCGGCGATAATACCAGTATCCATGGGGGTACCATTTCTGTGTTTAAGGCCATTCAAGTTTTGTGGCCCAAATGCATCGAGAATCCATTGGTGAGTGTTCTGGGATCTACCGATACCAACGACAATATCCGAGTCTGCGCTGGTAAAGGAATCGGGAAACGTACTGAGCCCTAAATAGGCCCTGCCGTCTGAGAAATCCTTGATCCAGTTGTTGATTTCTTGCCCCGCTTCTTTGGCCTTGGCCAGACGGCTATCCTGGTCTGGGTCGCTAACTGTCGATGAACCGTCAGGATGCCATCCCATGCTGGCAGATACATCCATCAGGATATGGGCATAGAGATTCACGCCAGCGGCCGTGAGCGTAACTACTTCACTGTCGCCAGTGGCCGATTCCAATGTAAGCATTGAACTGCGTTCCTCCAAGTTGCCCGGGGATGCCATTACCCAAATGCCTTTCTTTTCCGTTTTACCATCGCTAGCATCCTCGTCATATACATTATCCATACTTCCACCAGGATCCAGGGGTTGTGGGGCTAATACATCTACAGTAAAAAAGATTGGTGTCGGATTACTGGATATGGGTGCCCCGGTGATTGTCAAAGTGCTGGTTCCGATATTGCGTACATTAACCGGCATAACGGGCGCATACTTAGATGACACTTCTTGTTGTACCTCACCAAATGCGATGGGGGGTAAAGGCTCTATTCTGGGCTGTGTCACTTCTGTATCCGTCTCTCCAGCAAAACCAAAATATTCACGGTCATTAGTTGTCTCTTTGACCTTTAATTGCCAGGTCTCAGCTAAAGCGGGGAATGTATATGTATCCGCATAGTCCAACCGTACCAATATCATTTTATAGCCACTAGCCACATTGGTACCGGTCACCTCTTGGGCCAGCATGGTGTTTACAACGGTTGTCGCCAATGCATCATCCTCTGCCATAGACTTTGGTACCGCATCTGCACCACCCGTACCCAGCACTTGAATATCAACAGGGCTTCTATTGCCGTTAACACCAGGGTTTTGCGGCTCAATACGGAAATTTAGATCGGCCAAGGCCGTGTCCGTGACAAATTTGATATATGTTTGCCTTCCGGTTCCTGCTCCGACAGGTGGACTAAACGATATTAAAGTCTCGTAGTCCGTTGGCGTGGCGCTTGAAGCAACCTCTTTATAAAATTCCGACGCAACTGCATGCGCACCAATACTAAACACACCTAACAGGAACCAGATCGTTAAGTAATTTATCTTTCTAGTAAATGTACTCATTTCCATACCCTCCATTTATTTGGCTGTCGGATTTATGTGAATATGATGTTTAACACACTAGTCGTTAATGTATCACTATCACCATCCACGTCCACTTGAATATTTGTTGGCAATGTTGTTCCAGGCGGGACTGCTGGTGTAAATGAACCAGTGCTCGGAACGGTAACTCTGATTCGCTGTGTTTCGTCAGCTAAGGGTGACAACACAATTACACTCGTTGTTGAGGCTCTTACCGTTGAGGTTCCATCATCCAAAAACCGCACAGTCGTACCTGTTGCCGGACCGCCAACCGATAGACCCGCGCGGTGTATTCCAGTTCCTCTTATTTCAAGATTTGCAGCACCAGGAATTGTCGTCCCGGGAGTGAAACTAATTACATTGACGGGTATCACAGCCGGTGTCACTGTAATCGAAACAGTGTCAGACTGACCTTGGGCGCTGGCTGTAATGGTAACTGGACCGGGATTAACAGCGGTCACCGTTCCATTGGTGGGGTGTACCGTTGCAACGGCCGGGGCAGAACTAGTCCAGTTGAGTCCCTCTCCTGCGGTCAACGCATGACTGGTTCCATCATCAAAATTACCATTGGCTACTAAGGCTTGTGTAGAACCTTCAGTAATAGTTAATGGTCCACCTGGAGATATTGAAATACTGGTTAAGGTGGCAGTCCCCGGACCTGCGTCGCCAAGCATCTCACGCACCTGTTCTGACAAAATCGCCAAACGCACTCCGCCTCGTTCGGTTGTGTTTGTTACATTCAGTGTGTCTGCAACGCCGCCGCCCCCACTGGCTACCGCAGTTATTGTCGCTAAGGGAACAAAGGGTGGCGTGGGTGCTGGATCAGCAGGCAAATTAACGCTCAGCAACGCACGTTCTAATGTCCGATCATCCTCAGATGGCGAAACCCCGGCTCCGCCTCCTCCCGTCGAAATGTAATTATACTCGTCACGTTGGAGCGTCACCGTTAGTGTGTCTCCGTGGGAAAGCGATTCTGTGCTCAGGTCAAACTCCCGGTCAGTGACGGGTAAATTGGGTATCTCCAATTCATAACCTGACATTTTGTCTGTATCACGAATCAGCGCGCTTCCGGGTGTAACACTCACATTCATTCCTGATACAGATACTATCAATGGCGCTACTTCATCGTCTAAATGGAGTCTGCCTGGATCAAATAACAAAAAATTTAAATATCGGCGTATGGCGATATAAAAATTTTGATCTGTCTTAAATTCCTGGTCCTGCAGGAATAGGCCATTGAAATAACGCATCCTTACTGATCGAGGTATATTTATAGTATTAGTAGGCATGATTTATACTCCTATTGATGTAATTTCAAGAACTTGTTCGCGTGGCCATATCAAGGTATCGTATTGAATTGTTGAATAGTCTCCAACAACAATTCCCGGAAAACGATAACCTGCGGTGTAGTCCGTGTGTGCAGGTTTCTCCAGATTGAGCACCTCCCGGGTGTTATCTGTCACTCTACGAATAAACGTGAAGTCAAATGGCCGGGGCGGATCGCCTGCATCACGAAAACCATAAGGAATTTCTACACGAAACATATGTGGCAGACCCCCAACTCGGGTATCTTCTTTTATAGTGCTGCGTACACCTATCTGGAGACCTAATTCTTCTGATATTGTTACCGGAGACTCAACGAATATTTCTAACAGTGTTCGGATACCATCAAGTGTTCCGCGCTTCTTGTATATAGGGACAATTGACTGGATAAGGCGCCGCTTCTTAACTTCAGGCCATCGCTGTTGAAGACTTAGTGCAACCCAACTGGCCAGGTAGGGAATAAAGTCATCATCAAAATACCCGCCTTCACCCACAGAATCATCATAAACTGGACTCGGGATGGATTGGGGATCGCTAAAACGTTGTATATTATCAAGTAGTGCTTCTAAACCGGGAATGTATTCCTCCCGGTTTTGAGAACGGTTGTATAACTCCCTTATCCCTGACCGATAGTCATCTAATGCGCCGTTAGTAAGTCCCGCCGTAATACCCAAATCTTCAAGTTCAGGTTGGCGCTCAGAGGACATGGTGCCGATGAATATCAGGCGTCGTGTATCTTGTTCGTAATCTATATCGACTTCGCTTTCCAGAAAGCTTGCATCGTCTATTGTGCCGGTATTAAGCTCCACCCAACTTTTTAACAGACGGCTCGGCCTATCCTCTTGCCCTGCCATTAACATCTCATAGAGCTTGACTAAACGCTCGAACGCAGAGTCTTCTGCCGCCTGATAGGTTGGTGGAAGATAAGCTGCATAGCGTGGTCTTAATGTATGATTACTCATGATCCTGGTCCTACCGCCACATCACTTGTGGCGATTTTCAAGTAAGGCAATTCCAATGGCTGCAAAGCGAAATAATCACGCTCAGCACCCTCCCCTAGTTGCACCCGCCAGACATAATTCACTTTTTCGATTTGATGCAGTAATTGGAATATGTCTGAACAGTAAATTGAGCGCCCGAGTTTCCAGCCCTTTCCGTCATCACCCCCATATAGTGGATGAAAGTATTCCCGGATACGTTTAACGATTTCTTCTGCAAGGCTTGCTTCATCATACACTGTACGTGAATCAACCCCCACACTAACCGGAATAGTCCGATAGATAGGTGGACTGAGCATGACACGGGTTGTGATTAATCGCCGCCGATCAAGAAACTGATTAATACGCTGAAGTAACTCTTTTGTCGGCAGTGGCCTTCTTTCGTTTGGGCTGGCCTCAGGTATAATAATAATGGCCACCGTGCCGGCATCATTGAGACGCCTGGCATGAACTCTTTCTACATGCGGTCCGTCATACAAAATCTTTGAATTAAAGGTATCGCATGCAAGGCGTTCGAAGTCCGTTGCAGTAATAGCCCGTTCTTGTCCCTTTAGTTCACTCAGCCCATCACTAAGTGCATTGTCTAAATCAAACAAGTAGTCTCCACCACTTCCAAACAATTGAGTGGTGCCAATATCAACTGGTTGATCTGCCGGATTACCGATGTTCAGATTACTGGTTTCAAAAGTCGCGTGAATTGCATTCTGATAGTCAGTATCTGCATCAAGTGCAAGCAATGCATCACGATCTGATTCAATCAATCTCCCGCTTTGTATTATCTGACCCCTGGCTGGATCATATGTGGTGTTTGAGAAAGGTGAGAGATCGACACCGCCAGGTAGTGTTGAAAGCGCTGCACAGGTTTGTCCGATGCTATTGATATATTGAACAGCTTTTTGCCGTTCCCGACCTTCGACGCGTTGCAGATGTTCTATGCGAAAACTTGCCCCTCGCGGGGGAATGCGGCCATGTTGATTGTCACCGAAACGCAATTGATAGGTGAGCCAGTCAATAGTAAATACATTATCTACATTTGTGGCTTCCAATAGATCCTGGCGGTAAGTCCAGCTTTCTGTAACTGGTAGTCCTGCCTCTGGCGTGTAAGATACCATGACACGTGGATTCGGATCATAGACATTGGAGCCCTGCCGGCTTGGATCCAACAAAACAGGCCATACTTCTCCGTTTGCTGTTCGTGTATCCAGACTAAACGTCTGATTAGCTGTGCCGTCGGACTGAATAGTCGCACCACTACCATCGACAAGCTGTTTTGGGAGACCCGGATCAAGCGCACGGTGGCGAGCCGTTACATCAACAGAGGGTTTGCCGGAGGGAATCGTTACCCTGCGAATGGTCTCAAATATTTCAGTTGTGCCACCACTGTCAGCCAATTGTGTACCGGCCGGAATAGTCACCGTCCGATTAGAAGCAGCATACAAATACTGTATTGCTGTTTGATAAGCAGCATTGGCGCTCAATGCTAATAAATCGGATAGCTGACTCTCTTCCATCACTCCGCGAAATAACAGTCGTGCTCCCTCGTAGTAAAATAATGCAGCCAATCCAGCCGGCGGAAATCCAGGCGGGAGACTCGCCAAGGCCACAGATGGCACAGCACGAACAAAACGCACCTCGGTGGTTACTGGTTCCGGTCTATCGAGTACAAGTTTTAAAAAGTTTGTTTCCACTTCAGGTGGGATTTGATTACAACGGTATGTGATCATCTCACCCATTGCAGAAAGCAGTTCCAACAAAGCAATGCCAGGGTCAGAGGCATTATGGTCTACCCAGCTACGATTCATATCACCGGAATCATGCTTGGCTGCTATATGAGACAGTAACGGGATCTCGTCGATTAAAGCCTGCCGTAACTGTCGATAGGTTTGATCATCAATGTTCGAAATCGGAACTGTCATGGCTGCATCCTCATGCGACAATCTCCACAACGTGTATACCGCTACTGACGAGATGAGTACTATCTACGGACACAAGCTCTGGGTCATCCACATTGTTAAATTCTACCTTCGGGACAGCGTCGACACCATCAATTGCTTCCAGATAGGTATATACATTTGAAATATGCAGGTTTGCGGCAAATGGCCACCCCTCACCATTGGCTCCACCTGTTAATGGATGGAAGTATGCTTCCAAACTGTTCGCCACACGTGCGGCTAAAGTACTAGCCATAGTCGGATCGATAGGAATAATTTGGGTAGTGATCGATACTTCTATATAGGTTGGCCCAATGACAAAAAATTTATGTGTAGCGGTTTCCGAACCTCTTTTTTCAAGGTAGCGGTGAATCTGATCTAACAAACCGGGTGTTGGTTGTGGCTGACGTTCAAGACTAAAGGGAACAACAATGAGCGTAACCGCGCCTAATTGACGCTGGCCAGTTGCATTGGTGACCGGCAAGGCACGTACTAAGCGCAACCCCGGATCCGCCTCTCTGGCCAGGGCTTCGAAATCTTCACGAGTAACGGCACGGCCGCGGTGTTTGAGTGTCCCAGGACCACGATTAAAAATCTTCGCCATCGTATCTTCAGGACCTGCGCCACCTTGCGCTGCAATACGATTTGTTACGGCTGCTACGTAAGGTAGTGAACTCGTTAGTTGTTGCACAGTGTCGATCTTGGCTGCCCGTTTAGCATGGGCACCGTAACTGACTTGATAGCGGTCGACGCGCACGTTTTGTCGGCCCCTGGGGACAGGCATACCGCTAAAGTTTATTTCGCCGTTAACTCGGTCTAAAACATAATGTCGGTCATTTGGAGTAGAAAAACGAGAGTTGGGTACGGGATACCATCGGATCCAATAATATCGCTCACCTGTTTTCGGGTCTTCTTCTTGCGGTAAGACAACTGGCTGAGTGGATATTTCCAACTTTGCCGCAAGATCTTTTTCCCATTGCTCAAGCTCTTCAATAACTTCTGCCGAGGGTAAATTTGCCTCGCGTATGCGTAGTATTTCACCTGGCAGCACTGGGGCCTGGGATAAACGAAATGTTTGCATTTTTTCACCCGTGCCAGCACCAAGCATTTCATTTTCAATCGTACGGATACTCTTCGCCCACACTGAATTGAGATGAAATTCCTTTAATCGACGCGTTGCTCGTAATGTACCGGCGACGACCCGCGCACGCATCCAATACAAATTTTTGCCTAATCCAAACTCAACACTGGAGCTCATATCAAGGGGTGCGTTAAAAGCAACGGTACTGCTTGATGAAAGGGCTCTGGTATCGTCTTCTGTGTCAAGACGGATCCATTGACCGGATGCGTTGCGGTATTCCCAGGTCATAACCGGTGAATCAGTAGAAGCCTCCTGCCCAAGTAAATCGGGATCAGGCTGATCCAGTATAAACAACTGACTGACACGAACGCTGTTAAATGTATTGTTGAAGCCCAGATACAATGCCGGGCTTGTTTCATTTAATTTTGCCAGAGTCTTAAAGGGGATAAAGCGTTGAGATGCGATGCTGAGTGAGTCTGTGTGGTCCCGTATTTCAAAATGATTAATCGTTTTGCATGCATGCAAATCCGCCCTATCTGCCGCAGGCACAGTAAAATCTATTGATAAGTCAGCAATAGATATTGCAGGTGGGGTTGATGTCGTTTGATTGTAGGTATAACTATAAGTTGTACCATCCGATGCGGCAACGGTAACGGAAACAGGTGTCACAGCACTATAGCTGCCCGACACGACCCTGGTACGGATCCAATACCCTTTGACAGAATTGACTGTGGTTGCGACCAGATCGTTTGGAATATTAAACGTCAGCGTAAATAGATCGGTATTTGACGGTCTTAAATGTATCTGATTACCCGTTTCAATTAGTGACAATGGTTTCCAGCGATTTTCCGCTGACCAGTACTCCCATGCCAGTTGAGTATCACCGGCAGGGACTTCCAATAGTTTAAGGTCAAGCTGAACAGTCCTGTCTTTGCCGATTTGCGGCTTATTAAATAACTCTGAGGCTATATAAAAAGCATCATTTCGTTTCGGGTACTCACCCAATGGATAAAAGTCGAGATCCAGCGAGATCGGCAGGGTATTAGTAAAGGCATCTTCTGGCAAGGTATTTATGCCGGCTGCACTGGCTGCACGTACCCCGGCGATTCTAATATTGCTGATTTCCGGTAGTAAATAGTCACCATCAGTCAATGGTACAGCAAGTCGCACCCTGATCCATGAACGCAGGTCGCCATCTATACTAACTGGTTTGGAACCCTTAAAATCATGAATTGTCACACTAGTATTCACCAGATTGCTCTCCGTTAACCAGTCTGCCGCATGATCGACATCGTCTGTCACTACCCATTGCTTGCCATCATAGGCTTCCCACTTAACAGTTCCTGCAAATGAACCGGCTTCGGCAATATGAAACTCAATGATCAAATCCTGCAAACTTGTCTGACTGCAATATCCGTCGTGGACCATATAAATACTATGTTCAACTGGTTTATCGTCGGTTGTACCTTGAAAAATTATGGGGCGTGGATACTGATCATCCGTCAAGATATTCTGTAATGATTCGGTTATTTCACGCCATGAATCCTGACGCGGATCTATGGTTACGATATGTTTGAGTTCGACCGGTGTAAGTTCAAAACCCGCTTCTGTTTCAAAAGTTACTGCCTTCTCTGTTGTGGTTTGTGTGGTTGCGACCTGGGTTCCTTGTGGTACTGGCTGGCCCGCTTTCGTACCCGGCGCCGGCGTAAAGGTGATGGGCGCCCGTGCCGGCGATCCCGGCAAACGTTCCACGCCAACCATATCTAAAAATGCAGCAAAGTGTTTATCCGGGATACGGTTTATCCGCTCGCCCAAAATTGTCATTAATCTTGCATACAAGCGATTCATAACCAGGCCAAAATCGAGCGGTTCTCCTGCTTCCTCCTCAGCAGTCCACTCCGGTAACAAATGCGCACGTAATCCTTTTTCAGTGGCATTAGCCAGACGGATCCGCGCCTCCTCGAGAATCGCAAGGTGATCGCTATAGCGGCGTTTGTCTATCTTTGGCGTCATTGCTCTGGGCCTCTAAGATAAAACGGATAAACATAATTGGCTTTGGTATTGTTACTACGCACCTTATATTCAACGCTGATTAACGCGGTCGCTGCATTTCTTGGATCGCTGGATACCGCCACGTCCATTACGCGAATTCGTGGCTCCCACTTTTGCAAAGCGCTTTTTACCGTAGTCGCCATGCGCCCTTTATTAATTGCACTAAGCGGTTGGAATAGGAAATTGAAAAGATCAGAGCCAAAGTCCGGGCGCATAAGGCGTTCACCTTTTGCGGTACCAAGAATAAGTTGAATCGACCGGTTTATCGCATCCACTTCATCGACACGCACTATCCGTCCTTGCGAATCAACGCTAACGGGAAATCCCCAGCCTGTTCCAAGAAAATTCTGTGTCATCCTCTTAACCTGTCATTCTGCTATCCGATTAATACCGTTCCCGCGGCTATCACAGTACCCACCGGTAGATCTGATGGATCATTGCAAGTCGTTGCCATATCGCCCATGCGTGCTGCTGCCTTGCCATTGATATTTACGGTTTGGCTCCCCATCTCTATGGTCCCCGAATTACTGGGTGGACTTTGGAATGGTCCACCCAGGGGGATATGCGAGGGGGTGTTTGTTGCCTTACTCCCAGCTGTCGCCGCAGGTTGTCCTATAATATTGACATCACTGCTTAGTTCGCCATCAATGACACCAGTGAAAGGATGTGGCAACGGTGTTGGCACAGGACCACCTGGCGTGGAGATCATAATAATATGAATATCTACTCCGACTATTTGGTCACCATTCTTTGCAGCCGGCTGACCCATTATTTCCCCTTGCCTGAACTTAGCGAACACTTAGTTAATATTGACGGTTTGTCCTTTTAGGTTGAGCGTTGCGCCCGCCTCAACATCGGCGGATTGATCAGACACCAGTTTTGCCGATGACGATGCATTCAATTCCAGCTCATTACACTCCAGGGTTATTTTTCCGTCAGGTGCTGACAATGTTATGTCTCCTGCCACACTAATCGTAATAGCGTTTTTTTCCGTATCGATAACGATTTTATCCTCTTCGCCCTTACCGATAATTTCTATTTTCTCACTACCATCCGTGTCATCAAGTCTAATCATATGACCGCTTCGCGAATGTATGAGACGAATATTATTTTCACCATCCGCATTGTCGATCGGTGGTGTATCTACGCCATTCCATAATCCACCCAATACGAGTGGTTTGCGTATATCACCAAATTCGAAAGCAACAAGCACCTCATCATCGACTTCAGGTAGAAAAAATACTCCCCGCCCATTGCCGGCCATAATAGATACCACTCTGGCCCAGTCACTTTCATGTTCATCACTGAGCCAGGGAAACTTGATTTTTATGCGGCCCAGACCATCCGGGTCTTCATTATTGGTAACAATTCCGACAACTACGCCACTAATAGCATCCCTCTTAAAGAGATAATCTTCGTTTGGTTGTAAGATTTCTAACAGGCTCATGATGTTGAATTCCGTTGGCAATTAAAGCGGGTGATATAACCATCGCCGTCAATAATGTGGTGTGTTTTTTCCAGATAATATAAACCACTCATACGCTGACCAAGATTACCTAGTTCAACCACATCGCCTGCTTTCAGTGAAGCATTACCTATGCTTTCTCCTTCCGCCTTTAGGTATTGTAAATTCATGCGATTGAAGATTGCTTTTGCAATCTGATCTGCTTCTGATTGCTCATAAATCGGCTTATCTACTATAACTTCCTCATATTCACCGAATGCATCTCCGGCCACGTCTACGCCAAGAGAAGCACCACCCATCACCCCCAATTCATCTCCACTTTGCCCTAGTCCTACGATTGCCTCTTTAGAATTAATATTCCAACCCTTGACCAATACCTTTTTTACCTGCGACAAAGTTGACAGGCGTAAGTTGAGTTCCTTAAGATCAACACGGTAACTAAGTGTTGTCACCGCACTTTGGCTAAAAGCGGCTTTGCGGAATTGTAGTGTGTTGTCGACAACATCGACTTCATAGTTTATGCGGCGCGCGCGTTCTTGCAAGAAATCCATATCACTCTGATTATATTGAAACAAATGCGCATAAACTATTTCGCTATCATCAACACTTGATTGCAACTGCATTGCACTGGCGATCTGTTCTGCAATCTCGGAATCCTTAATATTGGTATAGGTCTGTGTTTTACGGCCACGGCGGAAGCGGTGTAATTTATCGTAGCCTTGCACGTGGAGAGTGGGTGCCGTATCCGATCCATATTCGACCTCTATCGCTACAATCTCGCCATTTATTAGACTGACAAAGTCTTCGCCATAGCCGACCAGTACTTCAAGGCTACTTCCTTCGCTAAAAGTCTCATCATCTATATATTGATAGTCCTGATTACCGGCATCCCAGATATTTACCGTAATATCAAAAACATCAGACCCATTAACGTATTGCTCCACTTCCACGCTAAGCACATTTACCACTATTTCCGCTGGAATATCTTCACCATCGACGCGTACACGCCAGCCTGGTATTAATTCCTGCTCGGTAGTTTGAGTTGTCATAATAATCCCTACTTTATCGGCGGTATAGTCAATCTGCTGCCGGGTATGAGCACTCTAGGATCCTGTATGTTGTTTGTCTGTGCGATGCGGCGCCACTCTAAAGGTTTTTTCCATAAGGCCTGTGCAATACCACTTAGGGTGTCGCCTTCTGTTACCGTATACGACTGAGCCGGATATGAGCCGCGCCGAGGGAAACGTTCCTCTATTTCCTCGGGCGTTAAATATTCTTGGACGGATATATTGAGTTTTGCCCGCACAGGAAAGCCTTGTTCCGTGAATAGAACGAATTGCTGTCTCAGGCTCAGCAGTACGCCTTTGAATGGAAAATCCGGATTAATCAGCCCGGTGGGTGCATTACCCCATGATACTTCTATTATTGGTGGTCGCTTGCCATCACCATCATCGACGCTGACCGTCATCAGCCTGGCGACACGATCTGTGTATTTTCTTACATCTACAGACTGACCTTCGCCGTCTTTCTCTTCATAGCTATCAAAGAATAATTCCATAGCAAGCTTTCTGAGATCGGCCTTGGTGAATTGTGTTCTTGGCTCACCACCTTGCACGTTTTGTGTGTCCCAGGAATTGCTCTGCTCTATCGTATATTCCGTAGGATTAAACAACACCCTGACATTCTGATCGTCTATTGCCTCGTCAGTATCCAAATTGCGGATTTTCATTTTGACAAGCGGCATAATTACTATATCCCAAGCCTTTCACGTTCACGTACGAGTTGCTTACTCATTGATTGATAAGTTTCTCGTGCTATGCGTTTTCGGTTGAATGCGTTTTTCTCTAAATGGCTAAGGCGTTTCTTTATCTGTTGCTCTATTTGGTGTTCAATCCACTGCACCTTATTGCCAGTGGCGGTTTGCCCAGTAATAGACGCGACAGCTATGCTTTCATTTTCTTGATTATTAGTTTGCCTATGCGGGTTTACATAGCAATACACATAGTGCTGCCGGTCCGGACAGATATTTATTTTTGGCGGATTCCTGGCTCTGATATAACCAGAGTAATTCTGCTCTCCCTGCTCATAGGCGCTTGCAAGACGTCGCCCTGGTGTGTCTGTACTGCTATTGCTTAGTGAGTACTGCTCATTACTGATATCAATGGATGCTGCGCGTGGAACAACATTACTACCAAGTGCTGATTGTTGTAACTGGATCGGTTTATGTTTATTGGCACCGTGTTTCTTGCCTGGATGGGGGTTAATGTTTGAAACGGCAATGTTGCGGTATGCATGTGTTGCATGTTTTATGAACGACACATCATGACGGTGCACTACATGTAGATTTTTGTAAAATCTGCGTATTGAATTTGCTATAGTTTTATTGTCTTCCAGCGATTTTTGTATCACTATATTGGATACGTTGTTGGACAGCAACTGGCTATGGTCCGAATCCAATCTTTTTTGCTGAAATGCTTGTTCAAGATGTTTATTGTTACGTAATTCCTTTATTTGATTTTTGCTTACAGCGTTGCTGATAACATGCGAAAAATGTTCAATTTCAGTATTTTTAATGACATATGCTGGCCCTATGCGTTCAACCGTTAATGCCTTAGCGGTCTTTTCACATTCCTTGTATTTGGAAACGACAGTACCTTGTTTGACTTTTTCTGTATCAAATAGTTGACTTATTCGCGTTATATTGCGCTGTATATGTCGTCCTGTTGATATGGTTTGGTACAAATGCTGTTTATAGGCAGGATTATATTGCTTTACTACATAAAACTGCTGTTTCAAAAGGGACCCCGGCTGCACGCCTTGTACTGCGTGCGAGTTATTCCTTCTTATATTTACGAATATACTATTCTGATAATTTGCATTGAGATGAACTTGTTTAATTGCATAGGATTTGATTTGTCGCGTATAGGGTAACTTCCATATTCTTGATATTTCACCAAACCAATAGTATGCTTGCCGGAACTGCACATCATCTGGTTGTAAGCTTGTCCATTTTTTCCATGGCTGAAATTCCGCTGCCTTTAACTGCAACTTGCGCGATAATTGATCAATCCGATTAACATTACGAGCCATAACGCCTTTAAACTGCTTGTTACGGCGTTTTGTAAGGACTGGCGTTAATGTTTCGTTGCTCATGATTATCCCGGAAATTGAAAATTCACGATATAACTGGCCGTACCATTAGAAAACGTCACACGCAAGCGTGGTATTTCTCCGGTCTCCGTTGGTACGACAATTTTGACTGTTCTTGCCTTATCTCCTCCCGGGTCATCCACTTTGTAAGCATCGCGGCCAATGCTGCCTATAGGTGTGAATGCTGCCTGCACACCATCCGGGATACCAAGCAACAATGTGGTTTCTCCGGTTCCTTCCGTTACCACATAACGGAAGGAAATTGAAAATGGTCCGGCATTGATTTCCCCTTTTGAAAAGGCGGGCGTTATAGCAAAGGAATGCATTGTTGTCGTAGGGACCGTTTCTTCTTCTGTCTTCTCACGCAAGACCCCTGCCTCGGTAGCATGAACGCTAATTTGTGGTTTGCGTCCCATCGCCATGTTCTCCGCCGCGAGGTCGGCTTCTTGTTCGATCTGTGACTGTGGTTTTTCAAAACGATCTAAATCCCGTTTTAACCTGCCGCCCGTTTGAACGACATGCGTCAATTCATGGGCCAGGCTTTTCAGTCCTTTTTTCGTACTTGGATCATATTGCGCATGTCCAAAGTAGATATCTGAACCGCGAGTAAATGCCTTGGCTTTTCTAAGCTTCGCTGCCTGATTTGCATTGGCGTCTGTATGCACCCTTACATCACTTAAATCCTGTTCCAGATAACGTTCCATTTCTTGCCGGATATCTGCATCAAGTGGGCGACCCGGACTGCTTTTTTCCTTGACCAATCCGGTATCTTTGTTGGCATTTACATGGTCTAAAGCCGACTCGGACAGACCTCCGGTTTTGTCGGCTAGATCACGCTCCTTATCCGGTGCCGAGCTTAACTGCTCCAACCATCGCTTACGGCGTCTCATAAACTGGCCTCTTCTGCTACTAGTGGGAAATACTTGCCGAAATCAGACTTTGTGCAAAGCTTGCCGATCTTTTGAAATTCCCGTTTGATCCCGAAGATGATATGTTTCATAGTAATTTGCTGCTTTTCTTTTGCAGCAGCAAAGGCGCCGCTTAACGCTGCATTTTTGATATTTCCACCTGAGAGTTTGAAACGTTCCGCCAGGAACATAAGGTTAATATCTTTTGACAGTGGCGCTTCCTCAGGAAAAACCTTTTTCCAGATTTGCTCTCTGTGTTTACTTTCCGGAAATGGGAAATCGATGCTGATTCGTAGTCTTCTTGTAAATGCACCGTCTAGATGACCGCGCATATTGGTTGCCAGGATAGCAATACCGCTATATTCTTCTATTCTCTGCAGTAAATAGTTGACTTCGATATTTGCGTACCGATCATGCGAGTCTTTTACCTCGGTGCGCTTGCCAAACAAGGCGTCCGCTTCATCGAAGAACAGGATTGAATTGGACTGCTGTGCCTCATCGAAGACGTGGCTGAGATTTTTTTCTGTCTCGCCAATATACTTGCTGACAATGCTTGATAGATCGACCTTGTAAAGGTCTAAGCCCAGGTCGCTGGCAATGATTTCTGCCGCCATGCTTTTACCTGTGCCCGATGGCCCGGAATATAATGCGCTGAGTCCTTGTCCCCGCTGCAGCTTTTTGCCAAACCCCCATGTTTCCAAAACAGCGTGGTGCAGCCTGACTTGGTCGCACATTTCTTTCAATTGAGCTAAACGCTCTGCAGAAATAATAATGTCGTCCCAAGTATAAATAGGCGTTATTTTTTTCGCAAGCTCACCAAGCTTAGATGAGTTCTGTTCACGACATGCCCGGTACACAAGCTCTCTACGTACTTCCGTGGACGAATTATTCTCCACTAGATTTAGATAAGTGAGTTGCCGAACAGCGTCTTCTATTTGACCACGCGTAAATTGAAACTGGTTAGCTAACTCTTCAATATCACTGGTGTTGACTTTAATTGATGCCTCGGCCAACGTACTTTGCCATATTGTTTTACGAAGATCATAGTTTTGTATGGGCAACGTAACCCGGATTAATGGTTTTTTCCGCCCCGGCTCAAACGCGCCGGGTTTACAGGTGGCCATAAACACCAATCCCGGTATCTTCGTTATCGTTTTGTCAATTGCACAGAGACTTAGCACACTCTGATTATCATTTTTGTAGAAGTATTCTATGCCACTGAATAGTATTGCTGAATTATTAAGCACTGCCTCACGGGTAAGGTCACGTAACACCCTTTCCGTACATTGATTTTGTTTTGCGAGTAGCGGCAGGTCAGCGACTAATAGGGATATCCCGAGATCCTGACAAACAGCTGCGGCTGCCTGTTTTTTACCGACACCGTGTGGCCCTTCAATAAGACACAGGAACTGTGGGAAACTATCTTGTGTGCCATTTTCATGTCCACATTGCATCTCGCGGTAACGTGTAACGATATTGCGTAAACAGCATTTACAGGTTTCATCAAGTGCGAGTTCTTGTACGCCGTTATAACTTTGAATGTGAGATATGACCGATTCGTATTGCGGATCTGTTAATTCGCGGTGCAATATGAAATTCACTATACGATCTTCCAGTTTTAAGGACCGGGACAGCAATGGCCGTGTACTTCGACTTTCTTCATCAATAAAACGAATTAATCCCATCCTTAGTAAGGAGGAACTGGTTTGAAAAAAGGATTGGCCGGTAATCGACTCTTCAAGATTTTGACATAACAACTGCAGTACCAGATCAACACAGGGACGGCGTTGTGTAACATCATCTTGCAGATAGGCATAAAGCCGGTCATATTTTCGGTGCACTTCCGGCGCCGCCAGCACTATTAATACATCTTTCTCAAAAGGCGTTAGCCGAAATTGCTCAGCCAGCCACTCAAGTGCTGGTGGTATGCCAACTTTCCAAGACTGACTTACCCGGCCATTGATACGCTGAGTCGCATTATTCAGACGGTGCAGAACCTCCTTATGCTTATCTGCCGAATACGCGTCTTCGGTACTTTGATGACTTTCCGTACCTGGCAGGCAATGCTCTATAGCGTTTTTTGTTATCACCAAGCCAGACAGTTCCTGGTTAGTGCTTTTATCTGAATCAATACTATCAAGCTGAAGCCGAATTAGCAGATCCAGTCTGGTTAACTGGTCCGTCAGGTATTCTGCCTCGCCTGGGTAGGCATTCCATTGAGAAATCTTTAGGGTTTCAGCATCCATTTTAACGTAATAGCTCACTGTATTCTGTTATTTGCGTGCCTACACGTCCCACTTCTTCGATGTCTCGTGAATCAATCAGCGCTATACGTACTTCATAGCAAACTGACAATCGATATGGCATCTGCAATGAATTCCAGATACGTGTTTGCTCCTCCAGATTCATCCGGCATAAAATTATGCGCATTTCTTCTCCTCTACCTCGCAAATTGCCTTGCAGCAAAGGATAGGTAATAAGTGGATGATCGTAAAATATGCGCATTGCATCGCCCAGGATCAGATGTTCATCAAGATTGGCATTGTTACCGCCATTATTTTCCTGAGTATAGGGCGTCAACATATAATAAAGATTCAGGGCTAAGGGTGTACGCTGCATAACGCTGGTCCCATGCCGGAGTGAGTCACGGTTCTTAGCAAACGGATTTTCCGTAACGTGATATAAATATAAATTCAACAAATGATCCGTTGTTATGGCTACACTTTTCGGCGAATTAAGTGAGATCTCAATATCCGAAGATGCTTCTATATTGTCATCTAATAGCGTTTGCAGAGTTTCGCTCACGTCGCGTATGACTGCGTATGAACTCATACAGTCACCATCTCTATTCCTTCATGAGCAAGCTCGATTGTTTCAAAGGCGACGCTATTGTCGGTTGCCTTTAGATCCGGTCCTATCCATTTGATCGGAAACGCTCTGCGGAGCAACCATTCCTTTGTTGTTTCACCGGATGCATTGACTATCGCAATAGAAATACGGCGGCTACTGTCCTGTTCGCTAGCTTCGGAACTATGGCCAGCCTGATCATGAGCCGACGGTCTTTGGTTAGCATGTGAAAATGTCCCATTAGCAACATCAAGGTACCAATCGAATAAGTCATGAGACACCGTAAGACCCCGCTTTAGAATAATATTCTTCACATTAGTCCTTTCTGGGAACTTTAAGGTATGGAAATTCAACCCACCTTCAGGATATTCAAACACTTTTGTTTCCATTTCAAGTCCGGTACATTCCGAATAGCCCGCAATTTCAATATTTCCCAGCGTTAGACGATACATAAAACCTGTAAATGGATCCTCTTGTCTCATGGCTTGTTGGTCATTTCCCTGATAATTTATGTAGCTGCAGCAGTAGACATTTCGAGTGACTCGGATGTCCGTTTGATAGTGACAATAATAAATTCTGCCGGATAGAGTGGCGCGAACCCTATTTCTGCAACAATCAAACCTAACTCGAGATTTTCCGGAGTATTTGTCTCGTTGTCACACTTAACGTAATAGGCTTGCTCCGGTGTTGAGCCGGCTAATATGTTGGTACGGTAAAGTCCATCCAGATAACCACGCAACGCAATCGCTAATTTACGTTGTAATTGATTGTCATTCGGTTCAAAGGTTGCCCAACTGAGAGAGTGCCTGATCTCCTTCTTAATGACCAACATTATTCTACGCACAGCAATGTATGCCCATTCAGGATTACCAGATAAGGTCCTCGCACCCCATACCCGGATACCGCGTGCCGGCAATGCGCGTATGCAGTTCACATGTGCAGCATTCAGGCGGGCTTGAATAGTGTCATCCACAGCAAACTGAAGGCCAACAACATCTTCTATCGCTTCATTGGCAGGAGATCTATGTACACCCTGATATAAATCGGTACGCCCGTACAAACCTGCCACAAAACCACTAGGCGGAATAAAGCGTTGTATCTTATAACCGTTAATTTCCGGCAATTGCAACCATGGGAAATAGACTGCTCCATTAATGGACTCCGGCAAATGGACAAGAGGCTCCATATATGCGGTTAGCAGTAAACTTACCGGATCAGCAGGAGTATCCGTGGATTTTGGAGAATCGATAATTGCAAAACGGTCGCCCATTTTTTCGCAGTGACAAAGCATTTCCTGCTGAGCTATGTTGTAGTGATCAATACTGGTTGAAGCACTAATCGCATGACTTAAATCGGGAATGGTGACCAGGCTGATTTCCTCCACTGTCTCTAATGTGGCAAGTCCTTGATAGCCATCGACCGTGGGAGCCACAAATGGGAAATAAGTATCACCATCTTTTCCGGTGAAATAATGGACATCAATGGGAGTCACTGGATTCCGCCCGCTTTGTGTTAAGGGAAAAATCTCAATTTGGGAATTGGTATAAAGGTCGTTGATCGCCGCCTGATATGCAGCCTGTTCCGACAATTCAATAATCTGATCCCGTATTTCGTCTGTCATAACTCCAATAAAACGCAACCGACCAGAACTATAAGAAATCCGGTGACTGATGCTATCCGGAAAATCAATGCCAGATGGCAAAGCGGCTAAAGGGGTCGAAGTTTCTGTATCCACACCTCTAAGCGGGCGAACATTGGTTGTGGATTGACCCGACAATTTAACCAGTATTGAATGGCCTTGCGCCATCTTTTTAACGTACGATTCAACTGCCGGATCACCATTAACGATATCCGGATAATACTGGTAATGATCGCTATTGAATGACAAATTTTCATACGATTCATTTCTGTCTAAATACTTTATATTTAAATCAACCCCTCTTCCAAGCACGACACTATCTTTAGCAAAAGCTTGTCCGGTTACCGAGCTCAATCTCACTTGGGTCTCTGAGATAATCGCACTGACGACATAGTCTGCGCGCGAATGGATGCCGGCATGGTTAACAATTGTTATATCAGCCCCCGGATACATGTCGATGGTCGAGTCTACCGTTAGCAGGTCCGTAGCCGAATGAGCATTTTCCACTAAACTGCTGAGAGGTATTTTTCCCCGACTAAGAGTGAGGTCCAGCTTAATATCATTGCCCCAGACACCTTCATTTATGGCAACGACTTTAATGACAGCAGTAGCGGAAGAATTTAATACTTGCCTTTGTGTTGATAACGGTTTAACCAGGTCATCCTGTATATCCGCTACCCGCAACACGTAGCACACGGACCCCCCATTTCTAAAAAAGCCGTAGACCGATGGAGCCAAATCATATTCGCTGGTTATACTGTCAAAGATAGATTCGAATTCACCCCAATTCTCTATTCGTTGTGGTGAATTCATCGGTCCACGGTTCGATAGACCTACCAGTCCCGTTATGCTGGTCAAGCGTGTCCGTGGCACCGGTTGTTCGGAGATTCGTTCCGTATATATACCTGGCGTCCGATATGCATTCATGGCAAGGATCTATTAAGTTTGCATTTCCAAATTCTGCGCTGAATCATTAATTTCTTTGTTTATTTGCGAAATTTCGTCAACCCACTGCCGACGCTCCAGATGCGAAAGATACATTAGCTGGTCTTTTGGCCAGTGAAAGTGGTACGCAATAAAGGCTATCTCCCTACGCGCCTGTTTTCGGGGATAGCAAACTATTCCCCCAGGGAATCACCTCTGCGTATTTCCTGTTCTTCTACTTCAAAGTTCTGTTTACAATGCGGACACGATAGGGTCAGGTGCGCATGCCCGTTAGCATTTATCTGCTGGTAAAGATCTTGTAAATATGAAACGTCCCCGGCAAACATGCGTTCAACAATCGCGGGATTGATATCCTCCAGGCTACCCAATTGAGTGATAACCCTGGATAACAAAATGATACTCATATATGCATCATTACGTTGCACACGAGGATCCTGCAAGGGCGCTATTTCATCTGCCGCATTCGCCAAGCGCATCACGCCCTCCCTGTGTAAGTTCCCATCATGGTCAATATAGCCTTTTGGTAAAGTAAAGGTAAATTCCGTCTGGAACATGGTCACTTCCTCTTAACTGCGCAGTTTTTTAGCGAACTCTTATACCACCATCTAACTAACTACCATTTCTGTAATTCCTTCATGGCACAATTCCAGTGTTTCGATCGCAATCTCATTGCCACTTGCCTTCAATTCCGGCCCTACATACTTTGACGGCCATGCGTCTTTCAAATTCCAACGCATGCGTTCACCAGTACCGGCATCATCGAAACCACGCTCGTCATAGACTACAATCGAGACATTTTTACGCTCAATAACACCATCCATAACGGACTTCCGCCATTCAAAGAGTTCCGTATTGGTGCTATAGCCGCGCTTAAGTGTTATGTTGGAGAATTTCTTCAATCCCGGTAGTTTTCTTACAGTAATTTCGCCGGTTCCTTCCCGGTATTCGATAACATCTGTTTCACTATCAACACCTGTACATTCCGTGAAACCGGCTGCTGTTATCCCATCTATTTCTATTTTGAAGTTGAACGACCCAAATGGATCAAAAGGATTATCTTCTCTTCTTGCCATGACATTTATCTCCTATGAGCCTGAAATCTGGTTAATAACATGACTATTCACTAATTTCTGCACCTGCTTTTGATTGAGAGATACGGAAAATGACAAACTCTGCAGGCTTCGTAATGGCGACGCCTATTTCAGTTATTACTTTACCTTCTTCAATTGAGTCCGGTGGATTCGTCTCCGCATCGCACTTGACATAAAATGCCCTGTCTTCGGTTTCACCGAATAAAGCCCCGGTGCGCCAAACAACACGGAGAAATGCGCGGATGTTGCGCTCTATCGAACGCCACAAACTGGGTGTATTGGGCTCAAACACTACCCACTGGGTTCCTTCTTCAATGGATTCTTCGATGTAGAGCAGCAATCTGCGTGTTCCCACGTAGCGAAATTCAGGATCTGCCGAGACCGTTCGGGCGCCCCATATGACGTTACCAACTCCGGTAATATTTCGAAGCACATTGACGTTTATTGGATTAAGGACAGCGAGTTCCGCATGGCTCAACTGCTTTCTCAAACTCAGTACACCGCGCAACAAACCATCTTCCTGGCCGGCAGGTGCCTTATGTACACCACGCCTTATATCAGTTTGCGAATAGCGACCCGCAACTGCGCCAACAGGTGAAACGAGCCTGCTTTTGTTCGTTAACGGATCCGGCACATTTATCCAGGGCACATAGAGCGCGCCATAACTGGAGTTAAATGCGTTTTGTCCCACATACTCAGATCCCGTCGCCTGCTTGAAATCCCTCGCCTCTGCTGCTGTATCTACGGTATCCGTAGCATGTGCGATAAAAAAACAGTCACGCCGATTTTCACAATAATTAATGCCAAGCAACATGACACTGCGAGATGCGCTATCCGGAATACCGACGATGTTTATATCATCTATGGGATCAAAGGATTGCAGTCCATCTAATCCGGTAAAATCACTATCGGCAATGGATGCGGTAACGATTCCATTGCTGCCGCCGGGTAGACTACGCCGATTATCAACCACAGGGCGGCCTGGTAGTGTTCCTATACTATCCGGATTAGCATGGACCCGTATATAGGCCGATACGTCGTTGACCAGCAATTCAACGAAGGCATCGCTATTTGGCTCAAGGTCAACGGAATCATAGCTTTCGACTTGTTCACCCCGATAGAAAACAACTAGCCGGAATGCAGGCGCGGCCGCGGGATGTTCGATGCTGATTGCAAGCGAATCACCCCATGTTCCGGGGCTATGGGCATCAACTTTTAACGCGTCGTCCGTAGCGCTGTCCTGAAAGGTGAATGTAGACAAAGCCGCCAATCGTCCGGTTGAACTATGCGCACAGGTACGCACGACATAGCAGCGTGTGCCACCATTCTCAAAAAAGAGATTAACGGCGTAGGCAAGATCAGCATTGGGAATAAAGCCACCGAATTGATTAAAAAACTCCCCGCGATTCCCAATCAATATTGCTTCGCCAATAGGCCCTTTCTCTGCAAAACCCACAAAAGCACCTGTTGATGTACCTACACCTTGTATTGGTTTTACACTTGAAGGGATTTCTTCAACATAAACACCTGGTGATAAGTATTCTGGCATTGTCTTACACTCCTTTATTCTTCGAGCTCAGATCCGGCTGCAAATTGCCGTATTCTAAAAATCACGAATTCCGCGGGTTTAACAACTGCCACCGCTATTTCAGTGATCACCTGGCCCAACTCGATTGTCTCTGATGTGTTAGTTTCTGCATTGCATTTGACCCGGAAGGCTTTATTTTCCGTTTCACCAAAAAGTGCACCTGAACGCCATACTCCACGCAGAAAGCTATTAATATTTCTTTCTATTTTTTTCCATAAATCTAAATTATTCGGCTCAAACACAGTCCATTGCGTGCCATCATCTATACTTTTTTCAATGTAATTCATCACCCGACGTACATTGACATAACGCCATTCGGAACTAGTGGAGAGCGTCCTTGCACCCCATACATTGAGCCCGGATGCGGGAAAACTTCGGATTACATTAACGCCATTATTATTTAATCCATCTTGTTCAGCCTTGGTGATCACCCGCTCAATCCCGGCCGCGGATCTTACTCGGCCACTCAAAGTACCAGCGGGTGCTTTATGCACACCACGTTTTTGGTCCGTGTAGGCATATATGCCGGCTATCGCACCTGATGGCGGTGCGGGATAAGTTTTCGTTTGTCCGGCTGGAATGATATTGATCCATGGCCAATAATAAGCTGCATAATTGGAAGCATTTAATGAATTGCGAAAAGCCAGGGTTTCTGTTGAATTTTGCGCAGGTTTCGAATCAACGATACAGAACATGTAACGGCGTTGCTCGCAATAGTTAGTTGCTGCGTCATAGACCTGTTTCAGGCCAGTGTCTATAGAGGCGGGCGACGCTATTACGGTGGTATCTGTGAACCGAGGAAAAGGTACTGATAAAATGCTGGTATCATCTATACCATCAAGCGCGAATAAGCCCGTACCACTAGCGGGGTTACCCACGTAATCTGTCGGCGCAAGATCTGCAAGCCCGTCCGGATTAGTGGATGTACCACTCAGGCTTGCCGCTGCCGTATTTCGCATCGGGACAATACTGTTTGTCCCGGTTACACGGATGTTTTTAGATGCTGCGCCACCCAAATTAATACGGTTCGGCGCATACTCCCTTAAGTTTACGACTCCCGTGGCAGTCTGTACATTAGACAAATTTTCAAAGCTTTCTAATAGATCACCGTCTCGCGTGACTCTTAGTGTAAAGTCACGTGAAAGTACTTTACTATTTACCGGAAATTCATGCGTGGTGGTATTTGTGCCCGTGAACACGACTGTTTGACCTTCAACGCGATCTACAATAGCGTATGCCTGACTTGCGGGTTCGATAATCCATACCAATTCACCCTCGGGTAAATCCGTTCCGTTTATATCTTGATTACCGGTGGCACCAACAGTCAAATTAGCAAGTGTTGGTACTATATTCGTTGCCGCATCAATTGGCATGCCTGATGCCCACGCGGTTACCTCAGCCATGAATCTGAAATCCGGTGTAACTACCAAAGAATTTGTTGCTATAGTATCGTCTGGCGATAGCGGCGTTCCCTCAGGATCTCGGGTGAAGCTACTGCCCGCATCGAATTGCAAGGTGGTACCGCTGTAAGTAACGTAAGCCAATATCGGATTGACCAACCAAAGCAGTGTACCTCTCTTGATGCCGTCGGCATTTTCTACCGTTATACGATCGAATGTGCCCACAGGCAGTGCAGCGTCCGAGGATGTACCAAACTTACTCGAATTCTGTATACTGATGGCAAGCGATCTTCCCCATGCTCCCTCATTGGCTGCATTTACGGTTAGTGCCGTGGTATCACTTTCATCATTGAATTCGCGACTGGCTGCTTCCGCAGTAAGGCTATTGCGGTCAAGAATATTGCTGTAGTGCGCTATCCGCACCACGTAACAACGGGTGCCGCCTTCACGAAAAAAGTTTTCCACAGCATATCCCAGATAATACTGTTCCCGAATTAAAAGAGGCCGCCCAAATATTGCGTAAAACTCTGTGAGATTAGTAATTAATATGGTCTGGTTAACCGGACCTCGCTCTGCCACCCCAACAAAGGCGCTGGTTGAAGTACTAGCCCCTTCTATGGTGCGAATTCCTGAAGGAATTTCCTCGACATATACGCCGGGCGCTAAATACTCAGCCATAAAATGATCCTCCTGTTAGTTAACTTTTAGAGTTGCACCGTTGTGCATTTACTCCGTTAAATCGATAGATGTATCGTTTTTCGTTACATTAAGTGCTGTTTTCTTTATCTTCGTCCTTGCCCCCGGATGGTGTGGCGTCTTTTTTTGTTGAATCTTTACCTTTAGATGTACTTTTCTTGACCGGCCAGGCAATAGATACAGCATTCTCCCGTTCAAGTTTTTTTAGTGCCCTTGACCTGCAGTCACTCTCAGGGAATTCATAAACCTCAGAGGGACCAATCCTTACATATCTGCCACCCGGCAAATGAAGCTGAACCGTATGATTTGTAATATTTCGCGCCTTTAGTTTCTTATCGCGTATAGTTTTCTTATGTTTTTCAACCGTAGCTTTAGGCTTTGGTTTGGTCTCCGCCTTTGTCTGTGCCATGAGTTTGCCCCTTTATATAGACTTTCAGATAATTAATTTCACTGCGTTATCAGTCGTCGACGTATAACTAATACGCCTTCCTCCTTCTATCCTTGTGAAATTAATTATCTGAAAGTCTATAGCTATCTTACATTCTCGTTAAATGTATGGTTTGAACCGTTTCCATTTGGGTTGTTAAATCAATATCAAGTGGAGAAATTGCGGCATAATTCGGTGCCGTTACGCTTAGTGTGATATTGTCGATATCAAGATCCAGTCTTTCTGGAAAATATAAAACAAAACACCCCCTGCTATTTACGATCCTTTGGATATCATTGCTTGTTCCAATAACACGTTTATTTACACCGTTTTGGATTGAGTAAACACGAACGGTATTATTTGCCGCAGTACCCACATCTTCTGCATTTATATTGTGCGAGTTAACACGCGTGATCTCCACTTGCGCGTTTGGAATAGCTTGATCTGTAGCGGCATCGCGTACCGATCCAATTAGTCTCCGAAGTTGTTTACCAAATGCATAATGTGGTGCTGGTTTCAGGCGAATAACTCTTTCGCCGATAAATCTAATAATATCGTTTGTGCGTATTCGGGATGCTCCGCTTCCTACTTCATCCAAAGTCGCTTCGCCCACTGATTCGCCTTCGAGGATAGTAGCTAAAGCACCCAAACGCCTACTCGATATCATCTGTGTACCCGCAACAATTGGATGATAGAAATGACGATTGGCGAATGACACTGTTTCAGTGGATGTATCTGAGCCTTGAACGGACAAAAGCAGTTCGTTTTGCCCTGAAATATTTAGTACTGATTTGTCAGTTACCAGTAGCGGCATAGTTAGGTTATGCTCAAAGCTTTGATAGGATTGTGCTTTAATTGACAACTTATATGCCCCGTCCGGTACATCAGTTAACACGTAAAATCCATCTTGTTTTTTTATTGCAGAATGAACACGATCATTGCCACCTATGCTGCTGAGCAAAACATTTCCATTCGTTACTATATTTGAACTTAAATCATCCACGAGCTTAACCGCTAAGGATACTACCCTGATTTTGGTCTCCAAAAACAATTAATGGCACCCTCTTTCTATCGCATTTAACCTAAGTTGAGCGATTTTTTGCGAAGATATGTGCTGAGATCTTGATGCATAAGGATTTGCAAAAACCGCAGGCATACCCGTGGATATGTCGAGGATTTTTGCGAAGCTTTTATGGGCAAGAGATCGGCGCAGATCAAGTAAAAAATCGCTCAATTTAGGTTTAAGTTAGCTGTCTTCACACTTTGCCTAAAAACTGTTCATGCTCTAATTAATTTGCAATGTCACTCGAAGACTCAGTGCCCGATGTCTCAGATCGTCTCCGCAAAAACAAAAAATTGAACTCACTGGATCTCCTTGGCTATCAATTCGCCTTGAATGACCCCAAAGGCCCGCTCATAACGATCTATAGACTCCCGGAGCGTTTCTAAAAAGGCATTCGCATAGACCGGACTTGTGACTATCCTGGTGCATAGCTCCGCTTTCTCGCTTCCCTGATAAAACTGGCCGAAATCAAGCACGAATTCGAAGGCGTTGTGGCCGACCTTGAAGTAGTTGGCGTATCGTCCCTCAAGCTTTCCACCTTTTTTGTCCAATCAAAACTCCTCAAAATAATCATGACCCGTTGTTTTCTCTCTACTACTTTTCTATTTAGCAATATAAGTGCCAGGTGTTACTCGTCATGGGAATTCATCCACAAATGGAGACAGGACAAGAGTTTTGGCGGGATGCGGTCATTTAGGCTTGAACTCATTATACGAGAAGTGTAACAGGTTAATGTTACACAATTCAGGTTGACTCAAGAAAAAAGAGGGAATGCGAAGGCACAAAGGAATAGGATGAAGTGTCAAAAGGTGCGGGAAATCGATGGTTTAATCGGAACGGAAGGGTGAGAATAAAAGGGGGGAGTGAGGTGTCACATCATTATGTAACAGCCAAGGGTCATAATGTTACAGTATTTTGCTGATAAGATAGTCCATTTATTGTGAGCTACTTATATGGTATTTCGCCATCTTACGGTAAAGGGTCATCCGGGACCAGTGGAGTTTCTGGGCTGCCTTGCTTTTGTTCCACTTGGTGGCGAAGAGGACGGAAAGGACCCTGTCTCGTTCCTTTTCCTGAAGCCATTCTGTTTCCTCGAATCGCCTCTGGAACGTCTTCGGCAGGTCCATTAAGGCGATCTTCCAGGAAGAGAGGTTGATAAAGGTGGCCTCGATGAGGTTCTTCAGCTCGCGCACATTGCCAGGCCAATCGTAGCGGAACAGTAAATCCAAGGCTTCTTCTGTGAAGCCTTCGACTTCGCGGCCGAACCGCTGATTGAACTTGCTGATGTAGTGCTTCAGCAAGGAAGGAATGTCCTCCTTCCGGTCGCGTAAAGGGGGCAGGTGGATCCGGGCCACATTGAGCCGGTAATAGAGGTCTTTTCTGAAGTTGCCTTTTTCCATCAATTGTTCCAGGTCGCTATTTGTCGCACCGATAACCCGGACGTTTATGGGGATTGCCCCCTTGCCCCCAAGACGGCAAACCTCTTTTTTTTCGGTAGTTCTCAGGATCTTCATCTGCGCATAAGGGCTCATGTCGCCGATCTCGTCCAGAAATACGGTTCCACCCTCGGCCAACTCGAATTTACCTCGTTTCGAAGCAACGGCCCCTGTAAAGGCCCCTCGTTCGTAACCAAACATCTCGCTTTCTACCAGGCTCTCTGGAAGGGCTGCGCAGTTGATACATACAAGAGGCTTCTTATGCCTCGGGCTGTTCTGGTGGATCAACTCGGCTACCAGCTCCTTGCCTGTGCCGGTCTCGCCTGTGATAAGGACGGTGCAGTCTGTCGTGGCAACATTAATGAGATAAGCCTTGATTTCTCGCATTGCCGCACTGTCACCGATCATCGGCTCGTTAATACCTGTTTCCGAAAGGCTTCTCTTATGGTACGAAAGGTTTCGATTGACACTTGCTATCAATTCCTCGTACGAGACGGGCCATTTGAAATAATCCGTGACCCCAGCCCTTAAAGCCGCAATAACCAGCGCTTCAGAGCTATTTCTGGCGATCAGGAAGAGCGGGACTTCTCTGTCCTGCCGGCGGATCTGCGCTACTGTCTTCAGTCCATCCATGCTATTGTCGCCAAAAGAGCCTATGATCACGAGATCCAGATTCCCGGCTTGGAAAAACCGGAGGACACTTGTTTGGTCCAAGGCTTCGATGACCTCAAATCCATGGTGAAATAAACGACCTTTAAGATCTTTACACAAGATCTCATCCCCTTCAGCGATCAATATTGCCGGATTATTCATGAGCCACCTCCCTGTGAAAGTCATGTGTTAATAAATCCTGACGAAGTAATGCTTGATTCTCCTTTTTGTTTTTTTGTTAACTGAAAATGTTGTTGAGCGAATATTGTGCCAGGGTGAAGAAAGCCAGAGAACAGTTGCGCCTATATGATTGTAACATATTGATATACAAATATATTGTTGCTTGAACTCAGCGTTCCTGGTAAGTCGTAGAACGAAGGAAAAACTGTGCCAGTTGTCAAGTACGAACTCGAAGTTGTGGTGGCCGACCTTGAAGTAGTTGGGGTATCGTCCCTCAAGCTTTGTGTCATTCCGAAAGGCCTCAGATTCATAGTTCATTAGCGCCTCGGTGTCCTATGAGTTTCATAGACTCATAAAAAAACAAATTTAACCCCAGTACGATAGTTTCTACACACGTACACACGGGGCAGGGCAGGCAAAATTGAACGTTTTTCGAAAGTATTTATTAATTCAGCAAGTTGCAGAGAGATAAATAGAAATAAAATATTATTTTTAACAATATATGAATCTCATTAATATGTCAAATAAATTCAAAGGCGCAACGTGTTCCGGCAAACTCGATACTTGCAGGATTTAGGTTGCACGCCAAAATAATCTGTGCTAATTTTAAATTATTATGAAACAATATATTATTGATGATCTAAGACTCGGAGAATACGAAAAGATTAAGACTTATCTGGATGAGAACGTTGGTTCTTCAAAGATAGATGGAATATACTGGATACAGCTTGATGAAAATATCCTGACTGACATTCAGGCTGAACATAAAGAATGCCGGCCATTTTATTTTGCAATAGATATAGAACCTGACCGTGTATCTTGTGAACTTCTTGTAAGATCCAGAAGTACAATAAAATGCAATTGTACAAGCTATGCAACCGAATCACAGCGCAACTGGATTATTCAGTTTGCCGACTCAATATTCGAAAAACTGGAAATAACGACTTAGGTGACGGTTCACGGTTGCTCAAAACATAAAACTGTTAACTGTAAAGAGACCTTTGAAAAATGCTCAATTTTGTTCAAGTTTAAGGAAGGCGAAAATTTTAAATGTAGGAATACATTGAGTATTTCGAGGCTTAAAATTTGAGTCTGACGCCGAAATTGGGCAAAAGGGGGCGTTTTGCAAAGGTCTCGTGAACCGACAACCGTGAACTATTACTATATATGATACGAACCCTGATTATTGCAATATTTGCTCTTCCTGCTACAGTCTTCTTCAGCAGCCTAACCATACTTGCATCGTTTATAAATAAAAATAGCGATCTGGCTTATAATTGTACAAAAGCATGGGCTAAATTTGTGCTTATTGTTAGCCGCATTAAAGTAACCGTCGATGGCGTTTACAACTTACGACCTGACAGGTCTTATATATACATGTCTAACCACCAGAGCAACTTTGATATTCCCGTTGCTCTGGCTCATCTTCCTTTTAAGTTCAGATGGGTTGCAAAAGCAGAACTTTTCAAGATACCGATTTTCGGTTATGCGATGCATAGGATTGGACATATAAATATTGACCGATCAAATCGCAGAGCTGCTTTTAAAAGCTTAAAAAAGGCTGCAAAAAATATCCGGGAAGGAATTTCCGTATTAATCTATCCCGAGGGTACACGCAGCAAAGATGGTAATATCAGGCCATTTAAAAATGGTGGGTTTGTTTTAGCAGTGGAATCCGGCGTTCCGATAGTTCCTGTAATAATACACGGAACATGGCCTATCTTGCCAAAGGATAAAATAATTATAAGGCCGGGAAATGTTACTATAGAAATCAAAGAACCTATTGAAACAAAAAATTATACTAGAAAAACTAAAGACGAGCTTCTGAAAAAAGTAAGAAATATCATTTGCGAATCTTTTGAGAAGGGAAAAAGAGACACATTATGAAATTGAAAATAATCCCGTTGGGCGGGTTAGGAGAAATCGGCCTTAATATGATGGCCTTTGAATACGGGGATACTATTTTTGTTGTTGATGCAGGCCTTATGTTCCCTGAAGATTATATGCTTGGCGTTGACTATGTTATACCTGATATCAATTACCTAAAAGAGAATAAGTCCAAGGTTTCAGGAATTGTTTTAACCCATGCTCATGAAGATCATATTGGAGCCCTGCCATATCTGCTTAAAGAAATAAATGTTCCGGTCTTTGGAACTCGTTTCACGCTTGGAATAGTAAGGCACAAACTTGAAGAACATGGTCTTCTTTCATCAACTTCTCTCAATGAAATTTCTCATAGAAAAAAACTTAAAATAGGAATTTTTGAGCTTGAGTTTATCCGTGTAAGCCACAGCGTTGTGGATGGCATAGGGATTGCCGTTAAAACACCTTATGGGCTTATTGTGCACACAGGGGATTTTAAAATCAGCCATACGCCGGTGGATGGCGTAATGACCGATCTGAATAAGTTTGCCAGGTGTGGAGATGAAGGAGTCCTTGCGCTGCTGTCAGACTCCACAAATGTGGAAAAGGAAGGATATACTATATCCGACAAGGAAATAGGTGAAGCACTGGCAAAGATAATAATTGAAAGCAAGGGACGTATAATTGTAGCTCTTTTTGCTTCAAATGTCGCGAGAATACAGCAAATAGTTAATATTGCGAGGTTAAAAGGAAGTAAAGTACTAATTAGCGGCAGAAGTATAGAAACCAGCACAAATATCGCGAAAGATCTTGGATACATCCATATCCCTGAGGGGATGGAAGTTGATATTAAACAAATCGATGACTTTAAAGACGATGAAATAATAATAATAACAACCGGCAGCCAGGGTGAACCCATGTCGGCCCTGGCCCGTATGTCCAGGGGCATTCATAAACAAATAAAAATCAAGGAAGGCGATACCGTTATCTTCTCGTCAAAATTCATTCCCGGAAACGAGAAAGCTATTTCAAATATTATAAACAATCTTTACAGAAAAGGCGCTGACGTTATTTATGAAAAGATTTCGGCCATTCATGTATCAGGCCATGCTTTTCGGGAAGAATTAAAACTAATGATAAACCTTACCAAGCCTGAACATTTCATTCCGATACACGGTGAATACCGGCACCTGATTCTGCACACGCGGCTTGCCGAACAGGTTGGCGTGTCAAAAAACAAAATACTTCTCGCTGAAAACGGCCAGGTAATTGAATTTGATGAAAATGGAGGAAGAGTCCTTGACAAGATTATGACCGGCAGGGTGCTTATTGACGGAAAAGGAGTCGGTGATGTCGGAAGAAGTGTACTAAAAGAAAGACGTATGCTGTCAGAAGACGGTCTTGTTGTAGTTAACATGGTTTTTGACGAAGAGACAGGAATAATTGTGTATGGCCCGGAAATTGTTTCACGTGGTTTTGTATTTGAGACGGAAAAAGGACATCTTCTCGAAGACGCAAAGTGTGTAATACTTGAAATTTTAGAAGAAACAGACCCTGATGTCCCTGGCAGAATTGATAAAATCAAATCTCAGATACAGTCGGCTCTAAGGAAGTATTTTTATTTTACAATAGGACGTCGTCCGATTATACTACCTTTTATTATAGAAGTATAAATACAAAAATATGCGCAAAGAAATTATCGGCATTTTCCTCTTTTTTCTATTAATTTTCACACTGGGCAGCCTTTTGTCTTACAGCCCTGAAGACCCTTCAATTCATAATGCAAAAGCGGCAGGTGATGTTTATAACCTGTTCGGCATATTTGGAGCCCATGTTTCGGGTATTTTAATTGGGCTGTTTGGACTTGGGGCGTTCTGGATACCGATATTATTTTTTTTATCCAGCGTACATTTTTTTGGTGACTACCATGAAAAAGCTATTATTCTGATAATAGCCGGTGGAATTATTCTTATTATCTCTACCGGAAGCCTTCTTGCATTCCAGCAAAATCACTTCATAATTTTCGGAAGCAAATTTTCATCCGGCGGCATACTATGCACCCCCATCAAATCATTCCTTATCAAATATGCAAATCATACAGGCGGCGCTGTTATACTTATCCTTATGTGGCTTATGGGCTTTATCATGGCCACTGGTTTTTCTTTGATCATCTTTTTGAAACGATCCTGGAAGCTGATTATAAATGCAGTAAAAAGTACAAAAAAAATAATCATAATATTGAAAGAACAAAGAGAAAAAGCCAAAAACCGATCAAAAATAAAAAAAGAGTCTATCAAAAAAAAAGATCGCGAAATAAAGATAAAGGCAATAAAATCCAAGCCGATCAGGGAAGTACCTGCTCCAAAACAGGATGTATTTGAGTTCATGAAAGCTGAAAAAGGGTTTCAACTCCCGTCAGTTAATCTGCTTGAAAATCCTGAAATAAGCTCTGTTTCTGCTGATGATAAAAATCTAAGAATGCAGTCGAAACTGCTTGAAAAGAAACTTGAAGACTTTGGCGTGCAAGGGAAAATCGTAACTATATTGCCGGGCCCTGTTATTACAACCTTTGAATATGAACCTGCCCCCGGGATAAAGATTAGCAAAATAGTCGGACTTACTGACGACCTTGCCCTTGCTCTTCGTTCGATAAGCATCAGGATTGTAGCACCGATCCCGGGTAAAGCTGCTATCGGTATTGAGCTGCCTAATGAGACAAGAGAAACAGTAAGACTAAAAGAAAATATTATTTCAAATAACTTTGAAAAATCAAAGTCAAAGCTTACAATCTGTCTTGGCAAAGATATAATAGGAAACCCGGTAGTTGCGGAACTGGATAAAATGCCGCATCTTTTAATTGCAGGCGCAACCGGCACAGGCAAAAGCGTAGCTCTGAATGCTATGATTTGCAGTTTGTTGTTCAAAGCAGGCCCTGATGAAGTAAAACTTATAATGATAGATCCGAAAAGGATTGAACTTTCAAGCTATGATGGGATTCCACACCTTATCACTCCTGTGGTTACAGATGTAAAAAAAGCAACAAATGCCCTTTTCTGGGCTGTACATGAAATGGAAAATAGATATAAGTTGCTTTCAGAAAAGAAAGTGAAAAATATAAAACAATATAATCAAAAAATAGCTAAGGAAAAAACAAAAGAAGAAAATCGTCCTGAAAAACTACCATATGTTGTTATAATTATTGATGAGCTGGCTGATTTGATGATGGTTGCTTCCAGAGACGTTGAGGTCGCATTGACACGGCTCGCGCAAATGGCAAGGGCTGCAGGCATACATCTGATACTTGCGACCCAAAGGCCCTCAGTGGATGTACTTACAGGAATAATAAAGGCTAATTTCCCGACACGTCTTTCCTTCCAGGTCTCTTCAAAGACAGATTCAAGGACAATAATTGATACAAATGGTGCAGAAAATCTTCTAGGAAACGGAGATATGCTTTTTTTGCCGCCGGGCACAGCCAAGCTTCAGCGCATACATGGTGCATACATTTCAGAAAAAGAGATTGCCGGAATAACTGAGTTTTTGAAAGAACAGAAAACCCCGGAATATGATCATGCTGTAATAACTGAATCTGAAAAAGAAAAAGCCTCATCTGAAGATCTTGAATATGACGAAAAATATGATGAAGCTATAGCGCTTATTACCAAAACAGGCCAAGCCTCCATATCCATGATACAGCGCCATTTGCGTATAGGATATAACAGGGCTGCACGAATTATAGAAATAATGGAAAAAGAGGGGGTTGTCGGCCCTTCAGATGGTGTAAAACCAAGAGAAGTTCTTGTCCGCAGTTACGATAACATATCTTAAACCCTCGCAGCAAGCTACGAAATATTAAGGATGCGAAAAAAAAATCCATTAGTAAGCATAATAATTCCCACATATAATCGCGGCTGGATACTTAAAGAGACTATAGATTCAGTGCTGGCACAGGATTTTACGGATTTTGAACTGATTGTTGTAAATGACGGGTCAACTGACAACACTCAGGATATTCTAAGTTCATACAATGAAGATATTGTTGTCTTAAGGCAGGATAACCAAGGAGTAAGCTCTGCAAGAAACAAGGGCATAGCTTCGGCATCAGGGCAGTTTATTGCTTTTTTAGATTCAGATGATCTTTGGCTTTCGCAAAAACTGTCAACGCAAGTTGATTTTTTCAATGCAAACCCTGATGCTCTGATTTGCCAGACAGAAGAGAAATGGATAAGAAACGGCATTTTTGTAAATCCTAAGAAGCGGCACAAAAAGTTGTCCGGGAATATTTTCAAACCTTCACTTTATCTGTGCCTTGTCAGCCCTTCTGCAGTAATGATAAAGCACAGTCTTTTTGAAAAAACAGGCATGTTTGATGAAAGCCTTCCAGCATGTGAGGACTATGATATGTGGCTCAGGGTAAGCTGTAGATACCCTGTATATCTTATAGATACTCCACTGATAATAAAAAGGGGCGGTCATGCCGACCAGCTTTCAAGATCTTCCGGCCTTGACAGGTACAGGATTCAGTCTTTAAAAAAAATAATTGAAAGCAACTTGTTGACAGATGAGCAGGCAATGGCGGCAGTAAAAGTCCTGAAAAAAAAATGCGACATATATGCCAATGGCTGCATTAAGCGTGGCCGCAAAGAAAAAGCTTTATACTACAATGATCTTGCAGGAAGTTGTCTTGCCAGGGTTACATCACCTGAAAAAATCCTTTGCAGCCTCCCCTGATCGTCTTATTAACACCCCGTCATTATCAACATTCAATTACCTTTCCAATATGAGTTTTACCTATAACATCAACTCTGATTTGCTTTCCCATTATATCCGCAAGTTCCCGCCATCGGTTCATAATTGGCTCAAAATTGTTTTTCTTAACCCGCTTTTCTCACAAGATAAGCGTTTCAAATTGTCCCCTGTCCCCTTTCCTGTGAAATCTTTTTCATAAATTGTTGTGAAATCCATTACATATATCTCAACAAGACTATAGATGGGATATTATTTCGTCTGTAAATAAATCGTCCAACATATCAAATGGTTATCATGAAACATGTGCTTTGTTGTGCTGATGGCACGCTTGTTGCTTAAATAGAAAATATCGGTCGCGATCATAGACTGCGCTGTTGAAAGGGAGATGGTCTGATCAACCTGTCTGCCTGCATGTTCAGCAGCGGAATGAATAGAAAGGAGGTGAGGTTAAGAAATAAGCAAACCAGGTTAATCGTAACTCTGGTTGAAGCTGCGTAACATGAAAAAAATCATAACTCGAGTTAAGATCTATTCTGAAAACGAGTTTTTAATATCAAGAAAAAGTCAAATCCCAAGCAATTGGGAGACGGAAAGCCCATGGGGCCGGAAAAGTTAATTTGAATTCGGACAGCCTGGCTGCTTTGGAAACAAGGAGAAAAAAATGAAGAAATTATCAAAAATTTTAATTATTACAGTTTTGTCAGTGTTCTTAGTTGCCGGCAGTGCAATGGCAACTCCCATATCCGGCGGTCTCCTGCAGAAAGTCTTGGACGGTATTACCACAGCTCCAAACGCTGGTAATAGTAGCGTGGATGTGTCAACGGATTATCTTTCTGACACAGTCGATTCTTATTGGTCGATTACAGCTAGCGGGGGCTCTGTTGCCACCATGGTAATAGGACTGGCCGGTTTATCAGGGGAAAACGATGAATTCGGCGTTTACTCCGGGTTGGAAACGAACCGTGTAGCATTGTTTACGAGTAGTAGTACAGGTCCTCAAGTATTGCTCTCAATCTTGGACACTGGAAGCGTTCTTGTAAATTTTACTGCGACAGGCGTTTTTTTTGCCGGCTACAATTTTGGCTATTATTTGAAAGACGACGGTGCCTATTGGTACAGTGACACGAGTCTTAACAGCGACCAAGAAGACCACATGTTTGCCTATCAAGGGACAGGTACTGATACGGTTAAGCTTCAAGAATTTAGAGAAGGCACGTGGACCGATAATGAGTATATCTTGGCATTTGAAGGCACGAACAACTCTGCTGTTGAGGACTGGGATTATAACGACATGGTTGTCATGGTCGAATCCGTTACCCCCGCCCCCGAACCCGCAACCATGCTGCTTCTTGGCAGTGGCCTGATCGGTATTGCCAGATTCGGTCGGAAGAAGTTGTTCAGGAAGAGTCAGAAATGATCAAGCTGCGTTTCTAATCGCATTTGAAAGAAGACAAAGCAACATTGGGGGTGGCCGGTTTTACACGGTCACCCCCCCTTTTTTAATGATCTCGCAGAAACTTGTCTTGCCAGAGTTACATCACCTGAAAAAATCCTTTGCAGCCTCCCCTGATCGTCTTTCAATATTAACACACCGTCATTATCAACATCCATTACTTCTCCAATATGAGTTTTGCCGATAACGTCAACTCTGATTTGCTTTCCTATGATGTCTGCAAGTTCCCGCCACCGGTTCATAATTGGCTCAAAATCATTTTTCTTAAACATGTCGTAATATTGTTCATACAATTTCAAGTAGTTTTGAATGAATTTGATTCTTGGGACCCTGTTTCCGGTTTCTATTAAAATCGAGGTCGCGTTTTTCTTTATATCTTGAGGAGAATTTTCGAATAGATTATTTACATTCAATCCAAGACCGACAATGATATAATTTACTGCATCCATATCAGCGCTGATCTCAGTAAGAATGCCGGCCAGCTTCTTTCTATTTACAAGTATATCATTAGGCCACTTGATTCTTAAATTTAATTTTACAAGGGAAATCAGAGTTTCCGCTAAAACAACGGCGGTCATTAGCGTTATTCTCGGTGTTTCACCAGGCGGCATGGCCGGCCTTAGTATAAGAGAAAAATAAATTCCACCTCCTGGTGGTGAAAACCAGTTTCTTCCTCTTCTGCCTCTTCCTTTTGTCTGTTTTTCCGCAATAACCAGAGTTCCTTCAGGGGCTCCCTGCGCCGCAAGTTCTTTTGCCCTTGTATTTGTCGAATCAGTTTCCTTCAGGCAAATAATATTTTTTCTGCCAAAAACTTTGGTGCAAAGACCTTCCCTTATTTCATCAGCCGTGATCGGATCTGAAGCTTTGCTGAGAAAATATCCCTTTTTCGGGGCAGATTCTATGGTATAACCTTCTTCTTTTAATTTATGAATATGCTTCCATATGGCAGAGCGGCTTACTGACAAATTATTACTTATAAGCTCACCGGAAACCCAGTTCCCTTGATTTTCTTTCAGATATAATAATAACTGATCTTTAGTAGACATTACCAACCAATCAGTTGCTGGTGCTTTGAGGTAGAAAAGTCATATTTTAAGGAAAGCGCTGATAGTATATAGAACATGCCATAGTATATTCTATTAACTGCCAGAAGAAACTTTTTGTTCTTGATTAAAAATGAGACTTCTTCAATAGTATTCGTTGCTCTTGCAATTCTATGTTCAATTAGCGCATTTTTTTCATCATCTTTCATGCCGCCACCCCCTCTGAAAACTCATCTCCATTCCCCAACGGCATTTGACTTATTCAACTTAGTCAACAACGTTGCCAAAGGTCCCTTCTAAACTGTGCAGTTATTGAATTACTTAAGGATGTCCCGCTTGCCCTTGATGGATGCCTACACCCCGCCGCATTGACCGTATTGACCAATGTTTGTGCCGGCGATGCCCATATGCTGTTTGATAAATATGCCAACACGGAAATTCTTCCTGATTTTTTCTCTTTTGTTGTGAAAAGTGCAGGCCTTTACGCCCTTTATCCTTACAATTATTCAACATAGTCAACTACCTTCTTCAGTTCAATTACACGTCAACTTATAAACTAACCGTTCCCGATTCTCCCCCCTCATCAGTTATTGGTGACCATCCACTCAAATCGACGTTTAAGCCCATTGAAATAGTTCCACTTTTCGGTCAGACGCTGGAACCGTCCTACTACAATTCCTGGGGAAACCTTAAGCTCGGCCGCAAGGCGAATCACATCCGCTTTTGCTCGCAACGACGCAATTTTCATGTTTCGATCACTCGGTATGAGTATTTCCGCGGCAAATTCATTTGCCTTGTGTTCACCCGGATCATCGCTGCTTCCGTCGTTGATATAGAGATCTTTTTTGCTGTCACGAAGGACATGCCCTGCTTCGTGAAAAAAAGAAAACCAGAACTGATTCTCCATCTTGCCTCTAAGATTCAGCAGGATCATCGCCTTGGATGCGGACAGCCATTTTGTTGCGCCATGCCAGGGCACTTTTTTCATTTCCGGAACCAGCGACAAGGCGACACCGGATTCTGCGCACAGTGAAAGCATTGCAGGAACAAATTCTTTAGAATCTTTAACAGTCAGCAAACGAATTGCTTTTACGGCCCTGGCGAATTTGTTCTTATCAAACTGCCGGCAATCAATCTGATGCGCCTGAATTTCACCAAGTCTGATCCACGCGGATGCCGGACCCGGACAGGTCTCAAAACATTGTGAGCGCCGCGCCGCTACCGCCGGTTGCAACCATATATCCCGCCAAGCGGCAACACTACTAACGCCATAAAATTTTAATGCCTCCCTTAAAAGAAGCGCTCTGTCCTTTTGAGGCTCAATCGCGTGACGTTGGATCAGTTCTTGTGTGGGAATCGTCTTCAACCAGTCAAGGTCTGCCTCAAGCAGCTTACGCTCCTTAATTTTTGCCAACTGTTCCTGGTATTGAGCCTCCAGATTGTTCCACATGCGTGCCCGAATACCGGTGGCCAGTTCAAGTTTGTTGGCGGTATCATATGTAATGGGCTGTTCTCCTTTGAAAATACGGTTAAGCGACTGGACTGTCAGGCCGGTGCGAATAGCCAGTTCTTTCTGAGTCATATCCAGGGATTCCATAACCTCTTTAAGTGTTGCTCCCGGAGGAATCGCGTAATCAGGCTCAAACTCGTAGCGTTTGTTTGCCATCAACATATTTTTTTCTCCCTCATTCAATGTGTGTCGGCGATCTCAACAATTTCGATTTCGGTAACCTTTGCCCATTCCATCCCGCCGTCCTGTGTTACAGGTATCGGATTATTTGCGGGAATAAACAGCAAGCGATAGGGATGTTCGAGATCGACTGACAACTGCCCATTACGATTCCCTGACAGTTGATGACATCGCGAGGGTGGTACCCTGGAAATATCATCAAGACAAGAAGCAGCTTTCAACTCCATCAATCGCTGCTGTAGTTTCCTTGCCATCTTTGGACCGAACTTCTTAATGGACTCAGTTCTATTGTTACAGATTTTTTGCAGCTTTTTTGTTTTAAAGTATATTACCATAGCAATTCTATTGCAACATATTTATTAACATATCATGTTAATCATTTAAATGTCGATTCAATAACAATAGAATCAGAAAAATCATCTGCAAGAACACCAGGATTCACGACAAAAAGCGAAAATATCCCACTAAAATATCCCACTAAAACATCAAAGTATTGGACGTGCTTCAGTGTCTTTCTAAATCGATCAAGCAACGTATAGCCACTGGTTCATTTGTGAAAAATGTAGTGTCGGTAATCATCTCAGTTTTTAAGCTGGATGTTGTTATCTTTCAAAATGCTAATCCGTGAACTAATTTTTTGACTCATTTGACTCACCATTGCCCCTTTGCTGCCTATTTCATATTAATGACAATGTCTGAAATGTGTCCGTTATGTCCGATAGAGGAAACGGCTTTAAGGCAGTCATTTCGCCAGCTTTGTTTATATTCAACAGTTTGAGATTCTTTATTCGTCATATATTATTCCACTGATAGATATAATGAGAGTATTACTTCACGTTTGCCGAATACTGCTCGGCATAATGGCTTTCCAGCAGCCATTCGGAAAAGGTTGAAGTCTACCTTTGACCCTTTACTGGCTTAAACCTGTAAGATCCTGGTTCCATGAATAATTCTTAGAATAAAAACTGCATCCCCTATGACACGGTATATGATTCGATACTTTTTATAAACTAAATGGCGGTAGTCAGTTCTGAAGAACTCATTTTCAGGTATCAGTGGATGGCGTTCAGGAAAAGTATTAAGTGAATATACTTTTTTCTCAAGTTGAAGCACAAAATCGGCAGCATTATTAGGATTGTCAGCCGCAATATAATAATAAACATGCTCTAAATCATCTTGTGCATGCTCAGTTAAATTTACCTCATATCTCTTTTTCAAACTTAAATTCCTTAAAAAATTTTTTGGCCTCTTTGTATCTGCCGTTGCTTATATCCCCTTCAGCAGGTACAAGCAGCTTAAGCAAATTAAAGGCATTAGTAATCTTCTCGTATTCCTTTGCGTCTATAAGTACGGCCTCGGCTTTACCATTCACTGTCAGAACCACGGGCCGTTTGGTCTTATGGATTTGTTTCAAAACCGAGTTTGTATTCCTCTTCAAATCAGTAATTGAACGTATATCCTGAGTTATACTTAATGACATAATGATCACCCCCTCAGCATTAAATTAAATGTTATTTTAATGTTTTTAATATGCGATATTTAATACAAAAAATCAAGCATAATTAATGTTTAAGAAGCTAATGCAAAATAGATGTTCACAATAAAGATATTTTAATTGTAAACCCATTTTAAATAGAGAGGTTGACATTTAATTCCCCACTGTATATAGCTGATTTCATCAGCCCTTTTAAATAATTCTTACAGAATAACAAGATGAGTTTTGATGCTTAAATCCTGAATATCCTGTTAATCCTGTCAAAAAAGTCTTTTTTAACGTTCTAAATAGTTACGGAAAAACCATGTTCGATAAAACATTAATCAGCATAACTGAAAAGATTATTAAAGATCCGAGCTACTCTATTTCTTATGAAGATGCCTGCAAGTTTGCTGCTTCTCAGGATAATACAGTTGATTTGATAATGTGTGCCAATAAGATCAGAGATAAGTACAAAAAGAATAATATCTTTACGTGTTCAATTATTAATGCCAAATCCGGTCGCTGTTCAGAGGACTGTGCTTTTTGTGCTCAGTCAGCTTTTCATAAAACCGGAATTGAAACTTATCCATTATTAGATAAAGAAAAAATACTAAATAATTCCATATATATGAAAAAAGCAGGGGCAACAAAATATTCAATGGTAACAAGCGGCCATTCACTTTCGAGCCACGAAATTGATTTTATTGGGCATGCAGCAGAAGAAATAAACAAGAAAACAGATCTTTCAGTTTGCGCATCATTGGGGCAGTTGACCGAACCCACAGCAATAAAGCTCAAAGAAAGGGGAGTTACAACCTATCATCATAATCTGGAAACTGCCGGGAGTTATTTTGATCAGGTCTGTACTACACATGAGTATGATGAAGATATTCAGACAGTCAAAATAGCAAAATCAGCAGGACTTAAGATTTGCAGCGGAGGAATTTTGGGGCTGGGCGAGACCTGGGCGCAGCGTGTTGAGCTGGCTTTTACCCTTAAGGAACTGGATGTGGATTCAATACCAATAAATTTTTTAAATCCAATCCCGGGCACAAAAATGGAAAACAGATCCTTGCTTCCACCAATGGAAGCGCTCAAATGTATAGCTATTTTCAGATTTATAAATCCTGATAAAGATATAACTGTATGCGGCGGCAGGGAAAAAACTCTTGGTGATTTTCAGCCATGGATTTTCATGGCTGGTGCTAACGGAGTTATGATAGGTAATTATCTTACTACAAAGGGAAGAAGCGCTGAAATGGATATGGATATGATAAGACAAATGGGGCTTAATATTTGCTGAGATGTTACGATATTTGCATTGGAGTTTAAATTGAAAGTAATTGAAGGGCGAAATCAACAGTTGGAGATAGATGACAAAAAATATATCTGGCATCCATTTACGCAGATGCAGGATTATGAGAAGGAAGAGCCCCTTATAATTGAGAAGGGAAATGGTTGTACCTTAACAGATATCTATGGAAATGAATATATTGATGGGGTTTCTTCTTTATGGACGAATGTTCACGGACACAGGAAAAAAGAGCTGGATATAGCTATTAAAAAGCAACTGGATAAAATAGCTCATTCAACTCTGCTGGGGCTTTCCAATGTTCCTGCTATCAGATATGCAAAAAAAATTGTCGGGATTGCACCCAAAGATTTAACAAGAGTATTTTACTCAGATAGTGGCTCAACTGCTGTTGAGATAGCACTCAAGATAGCCTTTCAATATCAACAGCAGGCTGAAAGTGGAAATCCGGAAAAGAAGAAATTCATATCCCTGCACAACTCTTATCATGGAGATACCATCGGTTCCATTAGCGTCGGTGGCATCGATCTTTTTCATTCAATGTATAAACATCTTCTCTTTGAATCAATAAAAGCCGAGTCGCCTTATTGTTATAGATGTGCGTTCGGAAAATCTTATCCCGGCTGCAACCTTGAATGCTTAAGCGGACTGGAAGAAATTATGAGTGCTCATGCAAATGAAGTTACAGCAATTGTGATTGAGCCCCTGGTTCAGGGAGCTTCAGGGATGCTGCTTCAACCTCCGGGCTATTTAAAAAAAGTCAGAGAACTCTGCGACAGATACAACATATTTATGATAGCAGATGAGGTTGCAGTGGGGTTTGGGAAGACAGGGAAGATGTTTGCCTGTGAGCATGAAGATGTCACGCCGGACATTATGACCCTTGCCAAGGGCATTTCAGGAGGATATCTGCCGCTTGCAGCCACGCTGACAACTGAAAAAATTTATAAAGGTTTTTGGGGGAAATATGAAGAGTTCAAAACATTTTTTCACGGCCACACATATACCGGAAATCCCCTGGCCTGTGCGGCAGCCTTAGCCAGCCTTGAAATTTTTGAGGAAGAAAAAGTTTTGGATAAACTTCAGGCAAAAATTGAGCATTTCAAACAAAGATTGCAATCCTTCAAAGCCTTGGACAATGTGGGAGATGTTCGTCAATGCGGAATCATGGTTGGCATAGAGCTGGTTGCGGATAAGGATACAAAAAAACCCTTTCCTCCCGGAAAAAGGATAGGGCAAAGGGTAATAAAAGAAGCACGTAAGCGCGGCCTTATAATAAGGCCTCTGGGCGATGTCATTGTGCTTATGCCTCCGCTCAGCATTTCAATTGATGAGCTCGACAGACTTTGTGATATTACATACGAATCTATCAGCTTAGTTAGGTAGGCTGAAGGTGGAAGGCTGAAGGCTGAAGGTAAAAGGCTGTCAGAAAGCTTCAGCCTTCGGACTTCAGCCTATCAACCTGTGTTTAATTTTATGAACATAAAAGGCATATTTTATTTTGATCCATCTGACAGAATTTATGCAGAGCATTTTCCCGGCAATCCGGTTGTGCCTGGAAGTCTTATAATTCATGCTTTTTTAAAAGCATTGAAAAAAGAAGGTTGTAGCAAAGGATACATAATAGAAAATTTCAGGTTTAAAGAATTTATTTCTCCTGGTGAATACAATTTCGATATTGAAATCTGCAAAGATCAGATGAAGTGCAGGCTTTTTAGAAGCAGTTCAGATGCAATGAAACCTGTTGTAACGGGAATAATTAGAAAACGGTAACAATTTAGTCTTTTGAAAAAGAATCTGACAGGATAACAGGATAAACAAGATTTTATATAAAATGCACAAACAAAGCCAACTCTCATTGTAGCTATCCAGTAAATCATAAAATATAATCACAAGATGAAGAAGGTGTGTATCAAGGTATAAGGATTTAGATTTGGATTAACAGGAAAAGTTTTGTTTTTTTTTAATCCTGAATATCCTGTTAATCCTGTCAAAAAAATAATATTTAACAGCGCTAAAGTGTTACAGAAAATGAAATTTACAGGTAATCGAGCCCTTATTTTGGGCGGCAGTTGTGATCTCGCTATTAGTCTTGCCAGGCGCATGATTGAAGCAGAGCTGTTCCCGATATTGACATACAGAAACGAAAAAGGCCGGGAGTATATATCAAAAAATTTGAAGGATTGCCAAAAAAAATACAGCTCACTTTATCTTGAATTCGGTAACCGTGATTCAATAGATTCGCTGTTGCATCAAACAGGTGATGTCATAGATTTTATGGTAGATTTCGTTCAAGGAAATTTTGAAAGTCTTGTCGCATCAGCAGATATAGAAGATGTTTACAGTTATTTTGCCGAAAATGTTTCCTTTCGCGCAGAAATCGTAAAAAGAGTTGCAAGGATAATGATGAAAAATAAAAGAGGCCGCCTAATTTTTATTTCCTCAGCAGCAGCAAAAAGGCCAAACCCTGGACAGGGATTTTATGCAGCAGCAAAGCTTGCATCGGAAGCCATATATAAAAATCTGGGTCTTGAACTTGGCGGTCATGGAATTACAACTGTAACCTTGCGTCCTGGTTATATTGATTCAGGACGAGGCAAAAAGTTTATTCAAGACCATAGTAAAGAAATTATTGATAAGGTACCAATAAAAAGAGCCCTGACAAAAAAAGAAGTGGCTGAAGCAATACTTTTTTATCTTTCAAACAGCGCTGCCGGCTTTAATGCCACTGAAATTCCAATGGATGGCGGGCTGACGGCGGGCAAGTGAACTTATGGACATTTTAGAAGAAATTACAGAAATCCTGGCGGAAATTCTTGATATTGAGAATCATAATATTTCTCCTGAAACTTATCTTATAAGGGAATTAGGAGCTGAGTCCATCGACCTTCTGGAGCTTGCAGTGGCAATAAATTCCGGATTTAATATAGATGTAAATGATGATGAAATATTTTTAAGAAAACTAAGAGATTATATAACCGAAGCTGAACAGCAGAATAAGAACATATTGCAATACCTGGTTAAAAACCTTCCTTTCCTCTCCCATAAAAGACTGGAAAACATCATAGCAGATCTCGAAGGCGGTCCAACTCTTAAGGTTAAAGATCTTATAAGTTATATAGAATGGCAAAATCATGGAACATAAACTCAAGGCTTCATCTTTAGAAGATCTTATAAATAAAAGAAGAAGCATAAGAAAGTATAAACCGGACATGCCGCCGGAAGAATGGATTAACAGCATGCTGCGCTGCGCCTCAATGGCCCCTTCTCCTTCAAACACTCAACCTGTTCGATTTATCAGAATCAGCTCTACCGGAAAAAGAGAAAAGCTTTATCAGGCATTGGTTTCAGGCAAACAGGAATTCCTGAGGGCCATACAGTCTAAAAAAGAGGCAAAGAGACTGAAGAACTGGATAAATACCTATTACCGGTTTTCCGAATTCATGTTTAAAACGCCTATTCTCTTTGCTGTTGGTACAATCGCATCCTATGCAGGTTTTTCAAAAAAATTGCTTGAGGAAGGCATACTCACGCACAATAAGAGAGAAGAGACAAACCTTGACATTACTGTGGGGCTTGCGTTGAAAGGATTTATCCTTAAAGGAGAAGAACTGGGGCTGGGAACATGCATTCTCACCGGTCCTCTGGTGTTTATTCCGAATGTTGAAGAAATCCTTGGAATAAATGATGTTCGAATAAAATGCTTTATTACAGCAGGGTTTCCGGATGAAAAACCAGACATGCCTCCAAGAAAATCTATTTCAGAAATTCTTAGCGAGATATAAGTTTGTTAAAAATATATTCGCTTCAGGTATAATACATTAAAACCATGAAAAACTCACGCATAACCTGAAGCTCTTGCATAGCTGGTTTCGTAAAAATTAGACTTTTTACAAAGCCGTCAAAAAAAGATTATGGATAACATGCACAGAAGAGTCGTCATTACTTCCATTGGAGTTATATCCTCATTAGGTTTTACTATAGAGGAGATAATCGGTAATTTGAAAAATGAAAAGACTTCGTTCGAGAGGTCTTTTTTTGATAATGATGTAGTTATAAGTCCCATTAACGGCTTTGATGTAAAAGATTTTGCAGGTCATTTTAAAGACAGGCGATATCTAAACAGAGGAGCCCAGTTCTGTGTTGCATCGGCAATTGAAGCAGTAAAAAAAGCAGGAATAGACAAAAAATTATTAGCAGAAGCTGGTCTTTTTTTAGGGACAGGCCCCAATCTGGATATAGGAGGGGAATTTCCTGATGTCAAAGGGGGAGAAATAGATAGAAGAGATCTTATGGCTCTCTGGATGCTGAAGTTTCTCCCAAATACTGCTGCCTCAGTTATTGCTAAATTGGCAGGAATCCACGGAGAGAATCAGACTTTAACCACAGCATGTTCCGCTTCACTCCAGGCCGTTGGTGAGGCATTTCGCAAAATCAGGGATGGATACATTGACCTTGCATTTGCAGGCGGAGGCGATTCAAGGTTAAGCAAAAGCAGTATTTTAGCTTATAAAAAAGCTCAGGCCCTTTGCGACGGAACGGGTAAACCTGAAAGAGCAATCCGGCCTTTTGATAGAAGCAGAAATGGATTTGTGCCAGGAGAAGGGGGCGCCTTTTTTTTGCTTGAAGAGCTCCAACACGCCGAAAAACGCGGCGCTGTGATTTATGGCGAAATTTGTGGCTATGGTGCTTCTATTGATGGATATTCAATGACTGCTCCTGAACCAGATGGCATATGGGCGGAAAGGGCAGTGAATGCGGCTTTACGGGAAGCAGAACTTGCTCCTTCCGATATCGATGTTATTTCATCACATGGAACAGGGACTCTATTAAATGATTCAATGGAAGCAGCTTTAATTGATAGGGTTTACGGAAAAAGGTCTCCCTTTATCATCGCACTTAAATCGTGGATTGGACACATAGCTGCGGCATGCGGTGCTGTTGAGCTTGCAATATGTCTTGCCTGCATGAAGTACAATTACCTCCCAAAAATAAAAAATCTTGATAAACCGTGCCATACGGGGCTTAACTTTGTACGTGAGGGACGAAGATGCTCGACAGATAATATATTGTTAGAAAATTTCGGTTTTGGAGGGCAGAACAGCGCTCTGATTGTAAGAAAGTATTAATCAGAAATTTATAAACTCATTATGAAATTAACATGAGGCGGCGGGCACTTAAATTTAAGAACGTCTGAAACTCACGCATAAGTGAGCCTAAAGAAAAAGAGTATTAATATCGCTTAAAGAAAATTGATCCTTATGACTTGAATTCATATTTTTAACAAAGAAATACAAAATCGCCTCTTTTTTCTTAAGACTCACTAATACGCTCAAACAGTCAGCCATTTTAAATTTAAGTGCCCGCCACCTCATGTTGTTGACAAGTTGCTTTTTGAGTTTTTAAATTTCTGATGATTAGATATGATGAATATCATTAATAGAATAAAAGTAAATACAGGGCTGGAAGATTTTGTCCTTTTGGACAGAATATCAGAAACCGGAGCCGCGACTATTGCAGGTAAAAAAAAGTATTTTAATGTTCCTGTTTACCTGGGAATAGAGTCTCTTGCACAATTAGGGGCCTACCATGTCCGTTTTATTAATGATTTTGAAATACATGCCTTTCTTTTAAAAATAAGCCATTGCCATGTTATTGGGAGCAAGATTTTACATGGTGAATATCTGATTGATGGAAAACTTATTAATCGAAGCAAATCTTCTTACTCCTACTTCTTAAGAGCTAAAAAAAAAGATCGAGTTCAGATTGAGGGAGAGTTTTTGTTTTCAACTCTAAAATATAACGATAATTTCAACAAAAAAATATTAGAAAAACATTACCGCAGGGTATTTTCGTGTTTAAAAAAAGAATAATAAACAAATTGACTGCTCAGAAAGAGACAGGTCTTTACAGAGAACCCGTAGAAGTAGAAAATAAGGAAGGGAGATTTCTTTTAATTGAAGGCAGAAAAGTATTAAATTTTGCATCCAATGATTATCTTGGCCTGAGCGTTTCAGAGAAGTTAAGGCAGAAGGTATCCCGGAACTTTCTTAAATACAGCACATCCTCATCATCTTCGCGCCTTGTTTCAGGAAATTATTCTGTTATCAACCAGGCTGAGAAAGAATATGCCCGTTTTTTTGGCTATGAAGATGCTTTGTTTTTTCCCAGCGGCTATCTGGCGAATCTGGGAATTATTTCTGCACTTTTTGAAAAAGGTGATTTGTTGATTTTTGACAAGCATATGCATGCCAGCAGTGTAAAGGGTATGCTCTTAAGTGGTGCGGATTTTCATGGATATAACCATAACTCCATGTCTCATCTTTGTAAGTGGCTTGAAAAGTTTGGGGGAAACCAGCCCGCTGTATTAACGGAATCACTTTTCAGTATGGATGGAGATTTTCTTGATCTCCAGGGTTTTAAAGCTCTCAAGGAACGTTTCAACTTTTTCAGCATAGTTGATGAGGCGCATGCATTCGGAGCAATAGGTGAAAATGGGAAGGGCATTGCCCGTGATGTGGCGGATATTGGAGTTGGAACTTTTGGCAAAGCTCTTGGACTTTTCGGCGCTTTTGTGCTTCTGCCTGCCGGCTTCAAAGAATATCTTTTCAATTTTTCATCTCCTTTAATTTATACCACTTCTCTTCCTGAAGCGCATGCCGCATCAGCCATAGACCTCTTAGAAATTATTTCTCAATGCGAAAAACAAAGAAAACATCTGCGCGAGATAAGCAGTCTTACTAAAGAAAAGCTTGTTTACGAGGGGTTTTGTGTAAAAGGAGATGCTCATATTCTTGCAGTAGAAATCGGAGATGAAAGCAGGGCGCTGGAGATATCTGAAAGGTTGCTTAAAGAAGATATTTTTGTTTTACCTGCACGGTATCCCACTGTGCCGCTTCACAAAGCCATATTGAGAATCGGCATGACTGCTCTTCATACTGAGGGAGATGTAAGAAAGTTAGTCAGTTCATTAAAAGAGGTGTAACGGTTTAGCCTTTTGAAAAAAATTCTGGCAGAATAACAGGATAAACAAGATTTTATTTCAAGTAAACAAACAAGGCTAATAGGTTCATTTATTAATTTTGGTGAATGGAAAGTTGAAATCAAACGTAAAGTAAGGGATTTTGATGAGGATTTACGGGATGAGTTTTGATGTTTTAATCCTGAATATCCTGTTAATCCTGTCAAAAAAAGTCTCTTTAAAAGAACTAACTTGTTACAAAAATTGAAAAAACAGACAGATAATATTTTTGTTGTTGGCACTGATACCGGAGTAGGAAAAACGGTTCTATCTCTTTTGCTGATGCAGTTTTTTTATGCGAATGGTTGTATGCCTTTCTATATAAAGCCGATTCAAACAGGATGCAGCGATCCTTATGATAAAGACAGTGATGCAAGGTTCATTTATAAGCATGTAAAGCAGTTGACTAAAAAAGATCCTTCAGATTCAATAGTCTATTGTTTCAGAGAGCCTAAAGCCCCTTATTTTGCTTCCCGCAATGAGGGGAAAACTATTGAGTTAAAGGCAATACAGAATGCTTTGGATAAAAAGAGCCGGATTTATTCTCCAGTTATAATGGAGGCTGCCGGCGGGCTTCTTGTACCGGTCAACGAAAATACATTAATGATAGATCTTATCAAGATGACAGGAGCAAAGCCAATTATTGCCGCCCGTGCCGGACTGGGCACGATCAACCATACTCTCCTTACAATAGAGGCTTTGTATAAAAGGCATATTAAACCGCTCGGAGTAGTTTTTATAGATGCTGGAGCAAAGCCTGCACCACAGGATATGATAAGCGAAAATATTGAGGCTGTTGAAAGTTATTCCAGCATAAAAGTTGCCGGAGTAATCAGCAGAATCAAGGATTTTTCAAACCCGGAAAAAAAATGCTATCAGCCGATAGAAAGAATATGCAGTTCACAGGTGTCAGAGGTAGGGAACTTTTTATCAGGGCTTTCGGTTTCATAGGATTTTGCCTTATCCCAACGATTCGGATTTATCTCGGCACGAGGATGCCATGGTTAGGCTATGATTTTTCCATAAGCGAATAGTTGATAGTTAAGATCCGGCCTCAACTCACGCCTCGCGTTAAGTGCGTAGACCTGACCCATTCCAATTCAAGCTTTGATACCAATTCTTTTGGTTGAGTTTGCCGGAACGTATTACGAAGGATTTATGCCCATTGTTGATGGTCTCGTAAAAAGTCCCAACATTTTATTTTGACCGCAACATATAGTATCGTCGTCTTATATTACACCTATATGTTGTGGTAAGAAATCGGTTTTCCGACTTTTTACGAGACCATCATTGTTGGTTGTCCGAATTGCAATCAAGATGTTCTCCGATGGCATATCCATAGCGTTGCTCCCTTTTGGGGAGGTAATGAAATGTCACGTTTTTGTGATTGGCGCTATCCTTTTCCAGCGGCAGAACGGCGAGGGCCATCCCCCCTCCTGATTTTTTGAAGCGAGATATGGGTCCCAGTGGATACGTCTGCCCCATTTATCCTCAATTTTCTCCCCTCTTGGGGAAAAGACCCCCAGGCCGCCTTCTCAATATCTGGGGCCTTCAAGCCCAGCGCCCTCCATTTTCGCCCCACGAGCTGCCCCCACAATATCATGAGGTCAAATTTGCCTTGACACACAAGGTCAATTTTGCCTATACTTTTTCCTCAAAATGGAATTTTTTATCACGCCTCCTGGCGGCACTTCGCCTACTCCTAATTATGGTGAAGCGCAAAGTGTGGAGTAACCTTCTGATTTTATCCATAATGGAAGAGTCGCTTAAGGAGTTGCGGAAAACACGGAATATAGAACGGAATATATATAGAAATGAAGTGCCTTAAAACATGATTCCTAAATCCACTATTCTCAGTACCATACTGAATCAGCTCAAGGCCGAAAATGACTCAGTAGATGTTGCTTATGCACACAACTTCATTTTCGAGGAACGTGTATCAGCAGATCGGCATAGGAATTACGAAGATTCTTATTCTCCTGATCAACCGGATCTCAGGAGTTGGAAAGTAAGCCACACGCGATATGTCAAAGATAGGATCCAGGTGCATCGAACACCGGATACGTTTACCCTGCTTAACCAAGAATCTCTATTGTTGGGATTGGCTGAGGAACAATACATCCTGCGAATAGAGCGTTTGGACGGAGCATTGGGAGGTATGGGTTACAATCTTGCCGATTTTGCCGACCACTTGGACAATTGGCGAACTACGAATGATCACGAGGAAAAGGAAAACGCTTTCGCCTTTCTGGATGACTTCTGCATACACTGGAATAGTAATGTGCGAAGGGATGAACGGCCCGCCTTTGCAGCCTTTTATGACGAACTGGAGGAAGATATAGGAGATTCAGGATGGCCTGATAGGTTGCGCAATCGGCTGGGACTATCCCATTACGATGTTCTTTCTGTGACCAATGTAATTCCTGTGGCATTGATGCGTTACAGGGTGTCGAAGGTATTGCAGGACTTGATGCCACAGAAAAAGGAGCGGGCATTTTCTGTCCCTACAGTGCTTGATTCGGAGTTAAATGCCCATTTCTTTCCTTCTCCAGGAAATACTGAGTATGGGCATACTCTCGACCTTGAACCGGATCCTGATTGTGAAAGACTGGTGAGTGAGATATTGCACAGGCGTATTGATTACCATCCCGATGACATCTATAAATTGGGTAACATTACAACTCCGATTCCACCTTATTACACTGGTGATGCTTTTGCCAGGCTTCGCAATGGTCACCTTTTCTGCCTTCGCTACGAAAGTGGAATAGATGCTTTTGGCGAGGACATTCAAGAACATGGAAATAGTTAAAAAATTATCAAAGGAACACCCGTGGCTTACCGGGTTCCGGCAGAAGCCAGATACTGCATTAGATGAGTTATTGCGGGGCATTGCATTTATTTCACCATATGAGCGAGCCGAGTCCGCGGATGTATTGGTAACTTTTTTTTCTGCTCTCAACGACGGGGATCCGCTACTAAAAAGTCTTGACCAAACACTCACTAAATGGCTGAAGAAACGCCGACAGGACGGTCCGGCTGTAAGGCATGCCTATGGGGTGGATCGTTATCTCGAAGAGTTGATTCAGGCGCTGAGCGCCGTTTACCGCTTGTTGCTTCCGCTAACCGCAGACTACTTGCGCGAGAACCTCACTTATTATCAGGGTTGGTTAGTACCTTTGAATAAGGGGCCTGGTCAGGATCCTGCCAGTGAATTGTGGAGGGTTATGGCTCTGATCCAACCGGACAGGCGTTTTCTCAAGGACTGGTACCATTTGTGCGCGGAGGCGGATCACACCCTGCCCATCAATTACCAGTCCCTGGGATTACTTGGTCTGCGGATGATGCCTGAAGAAAACGGTGAGCAAATTGGCCGGTTAAAGACCGAATTGCTGGCCGGTCTTTTTCGCTGGGCCTCAAGACTCCAGGATAATAAACCAAACCAGCGTGTATTCATTCGTCAAATCCGCATGATTAAAGTCCTCTACCCGCGAACTTTAAAAATATGGCGAGAGCGGCTTGCACCGCTCATACAGCAATACAAAGGGACGGGGGCCGCGTTCCTGCCTTGGCTTGAAAAGGCGGGAATAAAAAATATTAAGACGGGCAGGATAAAGGGCGCAGTATCATTACCAGCCTATGCCAGGAGAGGGAATCTTTTGAAGCGCTTGAAACAGAAAAAGTTCCAAGACATCCTGCCCGACATCCGCAAGTTGATAACAGAGCACGAACGTTATGCCGAAGCCACGGGGGATGCCGGTTATCTGGTAAAAACCGCGTGTGATTTTTCCAGGCTCTTGTTGAAGAAGGAGCCTTCATATGCCCTGGAATTAGCCAGAACGGCCAATCGCTGGCAGCCTTCGAACTATTTTTCCTGGAGCCTTTTGGCCAGGGCATTGGAGAAACTTTATAAGGACGAACTGGCTGAAATAGTCTATTGGGAGGCAATGAGGAGATTTCCGGAAAATGTGTACTTCCGGAACCAATTGTCGGGACTTCTCGTCCGCCCTCGTGTCGGCCGACACGAGGTAGCGGAGAAACTCCTTTGGGAAACCATGGATCGTTTTCCGAATGATGAAGTGTGCCGCAACGCTTTGGCCGAATTACTCGCCAAGAGCGGCCGGGAGAAGGACGCGGAAGATATCCTTTGGGAAACCATGGTTCGTTTTCCGAATGATAAGGTATGCCGAGTGGCTTTGGCCGAATTACTCGCCAAGAGCGGCCGGGAGAAGGACGCGGAAGATATCTTTCGGAAAACTATGGATCGTTTTCCGAATGATGAAGTGTGCCGCAACGCTTTGGCCGAATTACTCGCCAAGAGCGGCCGGGAGAAGGACGCGGAAGATATCTTTCGGAAAACTATGGATCGTTTTCCGAATGATGGAGTGTGCCGTGTGGCATACTGTTTTTGGTTGCTTCGCTGGAGACGGACTTCGAAGGAAGCAAGCACCTTTTATGATAAGGAAATTGTTTCATTGCCTGAAAGTCCTCGTAAAGCCAAATTAAGGGAATTATTAGAGAAAGGCAAGGTATACGATGTTAGCGAAATTGAGGTTCCGGATTTGTGGGATCTTATGGATGAGATAAACGTCTTAGATGTGCCGGAACATATGCAAGTCAAGGAACCCGAATTAGGCGACGATGTAAGTGTTCCAGAAACACCCAAGCCGCAACCCACTGAAGAAATAGACGTTAATCAGGAATATCTGCCTTTGAGAGAAAATATGTTGGTGAGCCGTGCTGATTTATTCCTCCGCACCAGCGATGATGAAAAAGAGCAGGAGGATGAGTTAGCTAAACTGAATGTGATTCTTGAGAATGATCCGGAGAAGATCTTTGCCCGTCTAGTGATTTCTCTATATGATGAAAACAGCAGGCAGAAAATAGCCGACGAAGTTGATGCCTATTACCATGCCTATCCGTTGCGTTTTTTGGCTGCACGCGAAATCGACGACAAGAGACAATGGGATGAATTACTTCACGATTTCCCTGAACATCGTTACTTGACAAGTCTTGGAAGGCTTGATTCCGAGGCGGTTGATGATATTGGCAACGAGGCGGTAAAATTGCGAAAATGGTCTGCGACGCATAACGGTAACGGAGATTTCGAGGAATTTGCCAAGCGCAAAGTACACGACTGGCTCTTCCAGAATATGGGGGAAGCTGTGGATATGGATATTCTGGCCGGTAACCTCAACAAAAATCGGGATAAGGTTGAAATATTCCTGAAAGACGGGCTGAAGCGCGCAGTTGACGAAAACGTATGTTACTCAATTTAATTCGGGCTTTCGGGACGTTCATTAGCGCGGGCTTTCGTTCATTAGTTTATAAGTTACTGGGGGGCTGAATAGCTTAATTCGAGCGTTGCGCGATGATTGATATACTTCAGCCTTCAGCCTTCAGCCTTCAGTCTATCCACCTAAGTATTCAAACCATTCTTTCAATTTCTTTTAACTTTTTATCAAGCTTTTTTTCAGAAACAGGAAAGGCGGTCTTTAGTTCCTGAGCAAAAATAGATACTTTATATTCTTCGATCAGCCAGAAGTATTCTTCAATTGCCTTTTTCTTTTCTTCTGATACTGAGGAAGAAAGCTTTTTTAACATTTCATTAAGTCCGTCAACATGAATTTTAAGTTTTTTTGCTTTTATCTCATCCTTTTCAAAGTTTACAGATGCTCTTTGTGCCCGGATACCAATTGCCTTGATATATCTTGCAATATGAGCCAGTCTCTCATTGTTGTATAAATCCATAAATCTTTCAGGAACAAGCCTTGACAGTTCGTTTCTCAGGCCATTAAAAAACTGCGCGGTATTGTTGCCTGGTTTGCTTGCATTTTCCAAATTGTAGATAGCTAATCTTGTTTCATGATAGACTTCAAAAACCGGTAATATTTTGTTTATTAACTCCTGCCCTTTTTTAAGTATGTCTGATCCTATGGATCCGGCATATGAGTAAAAGTCATCTTCTGTTCTTATGTTTCTGCAAAATAATATGTTAATAGTACTATCATAAAGCCTTTGCTCAAAAATCTTCGCCCCTCCAAAATAGTTGGCTATCTTTTTCTTGTCTTTTGGCAGGATCAGGCTCTTTTTTAAAAATTTCAGATCCTTTGAAAAATATATGGCAAAAAGTGCTGCAACGCCCTTTTCATGAGATCTTATGGCTTCGTCCCTTTTCCGGAAAAGCCGCAACTTTATGCTTTTATTTTCTAATTCAAGGCCGGGATATACAACCCATTTTGTGCCGTGTTTCCCTGTTATGGTGATGGTGTCGGGCAAATCGCCAAAGTCCCATTTTGTTATGTTGATTATTTCTCGTTCTTTTTTTGCGCATTCAAATTCGTCAATTTTATCCTGATCCGCCATGCCGGATATATTTCGGCTCAGAATAGTTTTGTCTCTGCCGGAAGAGATAACCTCGCCTTTTGGACCAGTAATAGATATCCGCATTTTAAGATGATCGGGCAGTTGAGCCTCAGACCATATCGAAGGAGGTATGTCCACCCTGAAGCGTCTAAGAATGAATTTGCTTAGAGCCGCTATCAGAGAGGTTGATTCCTCAGACATTTCATTTACAATTATATCTACGGTATTTGCTACAGGGACAAGCTGTTTTCTGCAATCTTTGGGAAGACTTCTAATAAGTGCGGCTATTTTTTCCCTGTACAAGCCAGGTACAAGCCATTCAACAGATTCTGCAGGAACAGTTGCCGCAAGTGCCGACGGAACTTTAATGGTTATACCATCGTCACGGCTTCCAGGTTCAAAACTGTAATTGCATTGAAACCGGTGGGTTCCCAAAGTAATCTTGTCGGGGAAAAGAGACAGTTCTTCTTCATCCGGAAAATATCGGAGAAGATCATCTTTTTTCATTCTCAGGAATCCGTCCGTGCCTCTTTTCTTCAGGTGCTGTTTAAGGGTTCTGATATCATAAACTCCTTCAAGCCTTTTGTGATAAAAATCGAAAATATCTTCATCGCTTATCAGAATATCCCTTTTTCTTAACCTGTTTTCCATGCTGCTGATTTCATCAATGAGCCTTCTATTATGCTCCATGAATGGTAAGGGTTTTCTAATATCCCCTTCAACCAGCGCACTGCGGATAAAAATTTCCGATGCTTCTTCAGAATTAATCCTTCCATAGGATATGGGCCTTTCGGGAACTATTACGAGGCCATACAGACTTACCTGTTCACAGGCGACCACTTCGCCTCTACTTCTTTCCCAGTGCGGCTTCAGATAGGTATATTTGCACTGATTTTTACCCAGGGCCTCAAGCCATCTGCTGTCGATATTGGCAACCGTTCTGGCAAAGAGCCTGGATGTCTCCACCATTTCAGCAGCGACTATCCATGTTTTTGCTTTGTTGAAAAGCCCTGAGCCAGGAAAAATCATCACCCCTTTACCTTTTGCAGCCTGAAAGATGTTCTTTTCCTTTTTTACGGCAATGTTAGATAAAAAGCCGCTCAATATGGATTTATGGATTGCTTCATATTGTTTGCTGTAAAATTCCTGTTCTGAACTATTTGCCTTGTCCGCCCCACGATCCCTGCCCCCTGTTCCCTGAACCCTGTTCCCTGAACCCTGATCCCCGACCCCCGACCCCTGTTGTACAGCAGCAATCTGCGCATGGATATCACGCCATTCCCTTATCCTTTTAAAGGAAAGATAATGCTTTTTACAGAATTTTTTCATTCTGTTTGTACTTTTTTCCTTTTGCCGGACATCATGATATTTTTTCCAGATATTAAGCAGCGTAATAAAGTCAGACGAAGGATCACTGAATAATGCATGCATCCGGTCGGCTTCCTGAGTCTTTTCAACGGGTCTTTCACGCGGGTCCTGAATACTTAGAGCAGAGGCGATAACGGTGACTTCATTTAAGCACCCTTCCTGATCTGCTTCTATAAGCATCCGGGAAAGCCTTGGATCAACCGGCATTTGGGCCATAAGCCTGCCTTTTTCAGTAAGAAGAAAAACATCACCTTCTTTTGATTTTTCGGCTTTTGATTTCTTGGCCCTTTTTACAGGTTTGATAGCTCCTAATTCTAATAGAAGATCAAATCCGTCGCGTATGCTTCTTGTGGCTGGCCTGTCTATAAAGGGAAAATCTTCTATGTTGCCAAGTTTTAAGGCAATCATTCTCAAAATAACTTCAGCAAGGTTTGCCCTTAAAATTTCCGGAGGTGTAAAAAGTGTGCGGGATGAAAAATCCTGTTCAGGATACAATCTTATACAGATCCCGTTTTCAACACGTCCGCATCTGCCTTTTCTCTGGTCAGCGCTGCTTCTGGATATAGGAACAACAGGGAGAGAGGTTGTTCTTGATCTTGGAGTGTAACGGGAAATACGTGCAAGTCCCGTGTCTATTACATATTTTATACCCGGAATTGTTATTGAAGTTTCGGCAATATTTGTTGCAACAATGATCTTTCTGCCGGCCAGGCGTGAAAAGACTTTTGACTGCTCTGATGATGAAAGTCTTGCATACAGCGGAAGAATGATCGCACTTTTATAGTTTCTTCCTTCCAGGATTTCGCAGGTTTCGCGAATATCCTGCTCTGTGGGCATAAACACAATGATATCGCCGTAAAGACTTTTTTTCTGCAATTTATCAACAGCAAATGCAGCCATCTCAACATGAGTCCGTTCATCGCTGCCTTCAGATTCCTGTTCTATAGTAAAATATTGCACATCAACCGGGTACATACGTCCTGACACTTCTATAACAGGAGCATTATCAAATGCCTTTGAAAACTTTTCCGTATCAATGGTTGCGGATGTTATTATTACTTTAAGATCTTTTCTTTTCTTTAAAAGAGTTTTTAAAATGCCTATAATAAAATCAATATTAAGGCTTCTTTCATGTGCTTCATCCACTATTATTGTGTCGTATTCGTTCAGATATTTATCGTTCCGGGTTTCAGCAAGAAGAATGCCGTCAGTCATAATCTTTATGAATGCATCCCCGCCGGTTTTATCCTTGAACCTTATTTTGTAGCCCACAGACTTGCCGAGCTCTTCTCCGAGTTCTTCTGCTATGCGCCTGGCCACAGTTGTGGCGGCAATCCTTCTGGGCTGGGTGCACCCGATCTTGCCGTCTATACCTCTTCCTGCTGCAATGCAGAACTTTGGTATCTGGGTGGTCTTGCCCGAACCTGTCTCGCCGGAGATTATCAACACCTGGTTTTTTGAGATCAAATCAATTATTTCATTCTTTTTGTCTGTAATCGGAAGGCCGGGATTGTATGTTAAAGCAGGCGGGTTTTTTTCTCTCCACGCCTTTTTTTTGATAGAGGCATGAAGCTGTTTTTCAAGTTGAATAAATTTTTCTTTTATATTTTTATCAGACAAGATGTTTATTTTGGAGCGTTTTATGCGGACAATTTCACGCCTTAGAGCCTGTCTGTCGGCGCAAAGAGCCTTTGGCAGAAGTGATTCTATCTTTTTTATCCGATCATTTTTCATTTGTGATTTTGGATTTAACAACATATAATTTCTCTTGATATTTAAGTAATTATATCATAAAGTTATAAAATTGGTAGAAAAACATTTGCAGCTACTCAGGTGGATAGGCTGAAGGCTGAAGGCCTGGCGCGCAAGGTGCGGAAGGCGCTGGATAATATTAACCAAGAGACGAATCATGGAAATGATGACATTACATCTATTAATTCTCGAAGACAACCCTGATGATGCTGAATTATCAGTAAAGGAACTCGAACGTAAAGGGTTTAACGTGAAATGGACCAGGGTGGATACAGAGAAAGCCTTTAGAAAGGCATTAGCCCAAAAACCCGACTTGATCTTAGCTGACTATTCCCTCCCTTCTTTTGACTGCCCGGCCGCCCTGAAGATACACCGGCAACTTGATCTTGATATTCCGCTAATCATTGTTTCAGGCACGATAGGCGAGGAAGTTGCTGTGGAATGCATGAAATCCGGCGCAACGGATTACGTTTTTAAAGACAACCTCTACCGTCTGGGTCCTGCTGTAAAACGGGCACTTGAGGAAATAAAAATATACCGGAAAAGCAAGCAGGCAGAAGAAGAAAAAAAGAAACTCGAAGACCAACTCCACCAGGCCCAAAAGATGGAGGCCATCGGCACACTTGCCGGCGGGGTAGCGCATGATTTTAACAACATACTGACCACCATCATCGGGAATGCCGAGCTTGCATTGATGGATGCCATCAAGGATGAATCCTTACGTGAGAAAATAGAAGAAATCAAGAAAGCCGGAGAAAAAGCAGCTTCTTTGACCCGGCAGCTTCTTGCCTTCAGCCGCAAGCAGATTGTCCAGCCTGAGATACTGGATATTAATGAATTATTAACAGATATAGAAAAGATGCTTGGCCGCCTGATTGGGGAGGATGTTGAGCTGTTGACGATTCCGGAGCCTGAATTATGGCAGGTGGAAATAGACCCTGGTCAGATAGAGCAGGTGATCATGAACCTTGCGGTCAATGCCAGGGATGCTATGCCAAAGGGTGGCAAGCTCACCATTGAGACAGCCAACGCCGATCTGGACGGGAACTTTTTTCGCAAGCACGGTATTAAAGAAAAAAAACCAGGCCATTATGTGATGCTGGCTATAAGCGATACCGGCAGCGGGATGGACAAAGAAACCCAGGAACATATCTTCGAGCCTTTCTTCACCACAAAGGAAGTCGGCAAGGGCACGGGACTAGGTTTATCCACTATATACGGAATTGTCAAACAAAACAATGGCTTTATCTGGCTTTACAGCGAGCCTGGACAGGGTTCTACCTTCAAGATATATCTGCCAAAGGTGAAGGGGAATGCTGAGCCGGAGGAAAGAGAACAAACCCCTGTGGACGATCTTAGCGGTTCTGAAACCGTTTTGATTGTAGAAGATGATGATTCGCTCCGAAATTTTGCGCAAAAGATTCTCCATATCTATGGGTACAGGACCCTGAATGCTGAAAATGGCGAAGATGCCCTGAGGGTCTGCAAGGAGCATGATGGCCGGATTGCTCTGATGATAACCGATGTGGTAATGCCGAAGATGGACGGCAGGGAAGCAGCAGAACGACTGCAACCTCTATATCCACAGATGAAGGTGATTTATATGTCAGGATACACGGACGACGCAATTGTTCATCACGGTGTTCTGGAGCCGGGGCTGAATTTCCTTGAAAAGCCTTTTACACTGGAAAGTTTAGCGCGCAAGGTGCGGGAGGTGCTGGATGAGTGAAGATGTACTAACATGTTTCTGACAAACTCATTAAGGGGGCCGAAACTGTCAGCCGGAATGAAACTTCTTGTTATCACATCACTATTGCTTGTAATAATATCAGGCTGTACATTTCCTCCAAAACCCACGGAGCCTCCTGAAAAGCCGTTTGTCAGCGACGGCTGTTCCTGCTGGCCTGACTGGGACTATTATGATTGCTGTTATAGCCATGACAAAGATTACTGGTGGGGCGGAACACCTCAGGAGAGAAAAGAATCAGATCTAAGATTAATGAAATGTGTATCTGAGAAGGAGCATACTATCCTTCCGATATTTATGTATATTGGAGTTAGAATCAGCGGCCACGGCTGGTTGCCGACCCCGTTTCGCTGGGGCTTTGGCCGTCCATGGCCCGAAGGGTATTATTCCGAACCGGAAAAAGCAAAAAAATAGCAACTTCTTGCCAGGTTTTTTTGCTGTATACTGTATTATTATTTTATAAAATATGGTAAACTACTTTAAAATATTTCAATTCAGGAGAGATAAATGATTCATGTATTACTGGTAAGTTCTGATAAAGATTTTTTTGCCGATTTAGCATCAAACATGGAAAAAAATGTCAATCTGAACATTTCCCGTGCGGAATCCGGCGGCAATGCCCTTTCCATGATTTCAGTTAATAACTTTGAACTGGTAGTTACCGATGAATCGCTTTCCGACATGACCGGTCTTAACTTCGTGGAAAAACTGGTTTTAACAAATCCGATGATCAATTGTGCCGCAGTAAGTTCTCTTTCATCCAAGGATTTTCATGCGGCAAGCGAAGGGCTTGGCATTCTTATGCAACTCCCGCCCCGGCCGGATAAAATTCATGCAGAAAATCTGTTGGAGCACCTTAATAAAATTTTAAACATTACAAACAAACAAACTGATTAAATAAGGAGAACTTTTAATTATGGAAAACGGAAGAATAGCGGTTCCATCCAATGGACAGGGTGGTCTTGACGGTAACAGGGCAGGACATTTCGGTCATTGCGATGTTTTTACATTTGTTGATGTGGAAAATGGAGAAATAAAAAATATTTCAACATTGCAGAACCAGGAACATGCCCAGGGCGGATGCATGATTCCTGTCAACCTGCTGGCAGAACATAAAGTTAATGCCCTCATCGTCGGAGGAATCGGCATGCGACCGCTTATGGGGTTCAAGCAGGTGGGTATTGATGTCTATTATGATGCAGAACGAGCTGACATAAGGCCGGTGGTTGAAGATCTTATAGCAGACAAACTGCAAATTATTGCAAATGACCAGGTTTGCGGAGGCGGTGGAACGAATCCGGCATAAACCTAAATTGAGCGATTTTTTACTCGACCTGCACCAATCTCTTGCGCATCAAGGACTTGCGAAAACTCTCGACATAACCATTGGTATGCCTACGCTTTTCGCAAACCTTGCTGCATCAAGATCTTGGCACATTTCTTCGCAAAAAACCGCTCAACTTAGCTTAAGGGAAAAATAGAAAATGAAAATAGCTGTTACATCCAAAGGCAAAGATCTTGATTCACAGGTTGACCCTCGATTCGGAAGGGCTGCGTATATACTTATAGTTGATACAGACGGCTTTGAGTTTGAAGTTGTAGACAATTCAGAGAATGTAAACGCTCTTAAAGGCGCCGGAATTCAGGCTGCCGTCTTGGTAAGTGACAAAGGCGCAGAGGTTTTGCTTACAGGTTTATGCGGGCCCAATGCGTTTAAGACACTTGAGGTTGCAGGGGTAAAGGTGGCGAATGATGTCGGCGGCACGGTCAGAGATGCTGTAAATGCCTTTAATAAAGGCAAATTGCCCCTTGCTGATGGAGCAAATGTTGAAGGACAATGGTAAAACAGTTGTAACATATCAATAAATAATAGAGGAGTCCCTTGCTCCCCAGACATACTCTGCGTGATTGATTTTGTTATAGTAATCGACTCTGCTGTTTTTCATGTCCACACACCAGGCATAATCGGGATCCTGAACATTCTGCTCGGATGACCAATATATACCTGAAGCTGTATGCAAAAACGGATGGCGATCAGGAAGAACCGGATTTTCTTTGCTGCAATCGATCAGTGTTCTAAAATCTTTCACTTTCGGAAGTCGCCAGTCCTTATAACCGCCGTGCTTTTCAGCATTGAGGCGCATAATAAACTTTTTAGCCTCGAACCAGTTCCCTCTGCCGTGCAGAAGGTTTGCATCCTTTGTCCACATTAATCCGGAAAGATGATCCGTAACAGTCCTATTTCCATGATCGTAAAAACGTTTTTCAGGCCAGGCTTTTCCACTCTTAAGCGCCCCATCATCTCCGGCATAGTAAGAAACATTCTGTCCGGTCTTTGGAATCAGATCAACGGCGCTGCCCGCAGTGCGTACCGGCCAAACATGGTTGAGCATATGGTGTTTGTGGCCATAGTCGATATGTCCGAGAAAGAGATATATACGCCATGCGTGATTGTCATAATCCGCAGTAGTAGTGCTTGTCCAGTACCAGACTTTTATATTGCAAAAAGGATGGCTGCGAGGAAGCGCCGGAGCATACCTGCTTCTGTCAATAAGCGTTGCGAGTTCGTTTACATTAGGCAATCGCCAATCGTGATATCCGCAGTATTTTTTTGCATTAAGCCGGGAAACAGCATCAAGGGCGCGAAACCAGCCGTATGTATTGTCGGCTGGATCAGCATTCCTTGTCCACATAAGTCCGGTCAGCCTGTCAGTAACTGTTCCATCCAAATGATCTGAAAAACGACCTTCTTCTCCGAAACTCTTCCTTATCTCTCCATGAAAGAATAGGAAAGTAAGAAGCAAAAAAAGAATCGTCCGGCCGCAAGTTAAGGCAAAAGACATCTTTCGGCAATATTCGTTAAGGTGTTTTTCCATCCATTACCCCGCTATAGCGTCATCAAGCCGGCCCCGTGATAGCCTTTCCGTGGCTTTATTGACTTTATTGATTGGTAACAATTTAGCCTTTTGAAAAAAAATCTGACAGGATAACAGGATAAACAAGATTTTATATAGTGCTCAAACAAAGCCAACTCACATTGTAGCTATCCAGTAAATCATAAAATATAATCACAACATGAATAAGGTGTGTATCAAGGTATAAGGATTTAGATTTGGATTAACAGGAAAAGTTTCGATAATTTAAATCCTGAATATCTTGTAAATCCTGTCCAAAAAAAATATTTAAAAGCGCTAAAGTGTTACATTGACTGTATATTGTTTTATAAAAGCAATATGTAATAATTTGAAACCAATAGTTGCAAAATATTGTCTTATGGTTCATATTGTTATCATCCTGTATGAATAAAAACAATAAAAATGGAGTATAATTATGCCGACGGCTGTTAAAATGTCAGATGATCTTGTAATAAAAGCCAAAATTAAATCAAAAATATTTAAACGATCTATTGCCGGTCAAATTGAATATTGGGCAAGCATCGGTCAACTAATTGAAGAAAATCCAGATCTGCCATTGCCATTTATTCAAGAAATTCTCATTGCAAAAGAGCAAATTAAAGCCGGGCTTGGAACCCCGTATGTTTTCGGAGAAGGCGAATGATTCAAATAAATAAAGTCATTCAGTCCCCTTTGTTTGCCAAACAGAAAAAAAGACTACATAAGGCCCAAATTAAAGATTTAGATAAGGCAGTTCGTGAAATAACTCAAGACCCGGAAATAGGAACCATGAAAATTGGTGATCTGAACGGGGTTCGAGTATATAAATTTAAGTCCATGCAATCGTTAATTCTTTTGGCATATGAAATTATAGAAAATTCTCTTATTCTTTATACCTTTGGTTCTCATCAAAATTTCTATCGAGAACTAAAAAAATATCTCAATCCTTAAAACTCTTCAATTTCTTCTAAAGCAGCACAAGAGGCTATTTTTGATGAAATTTATTCCCGCTCAGATACTGTACTTTGTTCGAAGCAGGACAACGAAGCAAAACCTCAAACTACTGTTCAGGTTTCTTTTGACTTTAACGGCTATTGTCTTAATTTACAGTGTCCTGTTTCATTTCATAATGATTTTTGAAGATAGAGAATTTAGCTGGGTTACAGGTTTCTATTGGACTCTCACTGTGATGTCCACGCTTGGCTTTGGTGATATCACTTTTGCAAGCGATTTAGGCAAAATCTTTACATTGATTGTCCTTATGTCCGGGATTGTTTTTTTGCTCGTCATGCTCCCTTTTACTTTCATACAGTTCTTTTATGCCCCATGGCTCGAAGCCCAATCAAGAGCGAAAGCCCCGCGTGAATTACCGGAAAACACAACAGGCCATGTGATTCTGACAAACTTTGACCCTATTACGATAAATCTTGTAGAAAAATTGAAACAATATAATTACGAATATGCCATTATCGCACCTGATTGGGAGCATGCGTCAAAGCTTTATGACTTGAACCTCAAAGTGGTAGTGGGTGATCTGGGTGATCCAGAAACATATAGACGTCTTCGCGTACAAAATGCTGCCATGGTGATTGCCAACAATGACGATATGATGAATACAAAAATATCCTTTACGATCAGGGAGATCTCAGAAAAAGTACCCATTGTCACGAATGCTGATGCGGATCATTCTATTGATATTCTTCAGCTTGCCGGCAGTACTCACGTCTTTCAATTCATGAAAATGCTCGGAAAATCTTTGGGCCAAAGAACGCTTGGAGTAAGCATGGGGGCGAATATCATCGGAAAATTCGATAGGCTTCTTATCGCTGAAGCTCCTGCAATGCGGACGCCTCTTGAAGGAAAAACCCTTATTGAAAGCAAGTTACGGGAAACAATCGGTGTAACAGTTGTCGGGCTTTGGGAGAGAGGCAAATTTGAAATCCCCCATCCCCAAACTCGAATCAAGCCTACAACCGTCCTTTTGCTGGCCGGTTCTGCTGAACAGATCAATAAATATAATGAGATCTTCTGCATTTATCGCATTTATCACACCACCAATGCTCCTGTACTGATATTAGGTGGAGGCCGTGTCGGACGCGCTGCGGCAGAGTTCCTGGAAGAGCGTCAGGTTGCTTATCGGTTTGTGGAGAAAAATCCGAAATTCATTGAAAACAATGAAAAATATATTCATGGGGATGCTGCCGATATCAATATCCTGCATATGGCTGGAATAAAAGAGGCGCCGTCCGTCATAATTACCACACATAATGACGCTATAAATATTTATCTCACCATTTATTGCCGGCGATTACGACCCAACATCCAAATTATCAGCAGGGCAAACATGGATAGAAATATTTCCAGATTACATAAAGCTGGAGCTGACCTGGTTATGTCATATGCTTCCATGGGTAGTAACACCATAATTAATCTTCTGAACCCAAATAAAATATTGATGTTTCAGGAGGGGCTGAATATTTTTCACGCTCCGGTGCACTCAGCTCTTGCTGGTAAATCTCTTGCTGAAAATCAGCTCCGGGAACAAACGGGTTGCAGCGTGATAGCCATTAACACACAAGGCAAGTTAAATATTAACCCCAATCCCTTAATTCCTCTTGGTAAAAATGACGAGATAATCTTAATCGGCACTGCCGACGCAGAAAAGCGCTTTTTTGAAAGCTATTACCATATGTAG
>JAJSZW010000003.1 GCA_030262895.1 Deltaproteobacteria bacterium
CAGTTAGCGATCGACTGCATTTGCTTGGTTAGATGATACTAATATATCTTGCTGCCAATTGGGCCATATGAAGAAATCATACCATCAACCAAAACAGGATTTATTTTTGTACCATCCATGAATTCAACCCAAACCTTTTCAATATGTACTGATTTTGCATTTGGATGGTATATTGCAGCAGGATGAACTGACAATCCTCCCCAATGTGTTTTTCCGGGTTTGTAAGTACCAGTATATTGTAAAATTACACTTTTCTTTCCTCTTATTTCTCCAACTACTCGATCACCAACAGCATTTTTTAAATAGGCCTCCATATAACAATATTTTATAGTCTTATCGCTAATATTTTTCCAGGTTATCATTACATCTATACCATTTGCGGTATTACGTTCAGCATGTGTAGTAGAAAAGGCAATAGGGCATCCACATTTCTGGGCTGCTAATTTTTCATCGGAGTTAGGAGGTTGTGATAGACCAGCACGGCCTGCACATCCAGTGGCAATCCGCACAATCCAGTTAATCAGAGATCTGGGCTATATTCAACAATCTGCGGACTTCATTGGCAAAAAATACATTTCTGGGCAAAGTGAACCGATCAACATTTTTTCGACCAGTTATTATGCGCCGTTCAAACTGTATCAAATCAATCCCGTAAATGCGGAAAGGGCTGTATATGCTATAGAAAAGTTAACAGGACTCTGGCAGAAATATCCTTTGCCGAATGTCTTTCGTATGGATAATGGTTTACAGTTCAGAGGAACTGCCCGGGGCAAACGAAGCCTTGGCACCTTCCTTAAGTTTCTTTTAAATCTTGGTGTCAAACCACTATTCGGTTCTTCATCAAAACCGTGGACAAATCCACATATAGAAGGACACAACCGGGTATTTAATGAAAAAGTATGGGGACAAAACTTTTTCACCAACAGAGATCAGATCACTGTCGAGTGTGAACGTTTTAACAGAGAAAGCCTTGAATATTTTTATTTCAAATATTCTCAACTGGTCTTTAATAGTAACTTCAGTTATATAGAACACAATCAAGACATTGAAACAAATAAGCTTATATCCACAGTGGGTAAGAAAATATACTTTATTCGTTTTGCACAGTCCACCGAAAAGGGCAAGGATGCTTACATCACTATCCTTAACGAAAAAGTTTCTTTACCTGAACAATACAACCATCAGTTCGTTTTTGCTGAGTGGGATATTGATAAAGAACAATTGGCGATTTATTCAGAATTACAAAGAGCTGGTACTTTGATCATGAAACAAAAGTTTTACCTCAATATATTATGAGGTGACCTATCCCTCAATATTAATTAAGAGGGGGGTACGCTTTTATAGCAAAGTTAGCAGGGGGCTAAAAGCTAACCGCACAGGTCGAAACTGTGTGGAAACCAGGCGATTTGAGTTCCCCATGCCGGGAAGAGTGGTGGCTGGAAAACCAATCGAGGCGGTCGAAGACGTGGATGTCATTGAAGTCCCTCCTTTTTTGGTAGGAAGTGGAGAGCACTTTGTCCTGCAGATCAAGGGGGATTCCATTTGAAACGCTTACTTCAGGCATTATTTAATCCTTAATACCATATATGTAATTTTTTTTGTTGACACATACTATATGTGTGGTATTAACAGCCTAACGTTAATATTTAATTCAATTTTAATTGGCAAGCCTCTCACTGTTTCTTTTTTAATTTTTGTAATATTTTAGCCTTTTGAAAAAGAGTCTGACAGGATAACAGGATAAACAAGATTTTATTTAAAGCACACAAACAAAGTTAACTCTCATTGCAGATATCCAGTAAATCATAAAATATAATCACAACATAAAGAAGTCGTGTATCACGTCTGAAGCTCATGCATGGTCGGTTTTTGTTTCATAAAGCTAAAATGTTACTTTTTATTAAATATGGGGACACGAAACTGATATAAATACGCTTCCGGCGCAGAAAACACAAAGTATGAGCAATTAGATTTGGATTTACAGGATGAGTTTTAATCCTGAATATCCTGTCAATCCTGTCAAAAAAATAATATTTAAAAGCGCTAAAATATTACAGTTTATAATATGAACGATTCGACTATCGCCGCAGTAGCAACGCCAACAGGTGCCGGCGGCATCGGCATTATAAGAATTTCCGGTCAAAACGCTTTGCCGATAGCTTCGCATATTTTTCGAAGATCACATTCTTCGATATCCAACCCGGAAGATAAGGATTCCGCCGATATTGCTTCTTTTAAATCACACCACCTTTACCATGGTTATATTGTTGATCCTGAAAACAGGCGTGTTGTTGATGAAGTTCTACTTGCAGTTATGCTTGCTCCCCATTCATATACCAGAGAGGATGTTGTAGAAATCCAGGCCCATTCGGGCTCAGTTGTCCTTAGGTCTATTTTGGATTTAGTATTAAAACACGGTGCTGCAATTGCGGGTCCCGGCGAATTTACAAAAAGGGCTTATATCAATGGTCGCATAGATTTGACACAGGCTGAGGCGGTTATAGATATAATAAATGCGAGGACAAATAAATCTTTAGAAATAGCAACCACCCTGATAAAGGGGGAAATGCAGCTATGCATAGAAAGAATTAGTGATTGTCTTTTTAATTTTCTTGCAGAAATAAACGCAGCCATAGATTTCCCGGAAGAAGTTGAAGAAATTATTAATGTCGATAGAATAACTGATGTTTTCCAAAACAATATTATCAATACAATAAAAGAACTTATTGGGCAATATGACAATGGCCATATTCTTAGAGACGGGATAAAATTGGTTATTGTTGGAAAGCCAAATGTCGGCAAATCGAGCCTTATGAACTGTTTGATAAAAAAGGAGCGCTCGATAGTTACTGCCGTGCCCGGCACGACAAGAGATTTGATTGAAGAGTCCTTTAGCTTGAGCGGCATGCCCGTTATCATAGCCGATACTGCCGGGCTTCACGATACAGATGATCCGGTTGAGGTCATAGGAATAAATAAAGCTAAAGATTGTATTGATTGCTCGGATCTGATTTTGTTTATCATTGATGGTGGTTCTGTTTTAACTCATGAGGATCATGAAATTTTCAAAATGATCAATACAAGGAATTCTATTCTTGTAATAAACAAGTCGGATTTGTTTTCAGATAGGCATAAGGTCAATACGCCGGATAGCTGGAGAAAAATGCCCGGAGTAGAAATTTCAGCTCTTTATAGCAGGGGTCTTGACGAGCTTAAGGATTTAATTGTAAAGATTTCGCTTGGAGAAAACAGCTTTGACCCCCAGGCTGTGATAATTCCAAACTTGAGACACAAGCTGATACTTGATCGATGCTTGGTCTCGCTTTGCTCAGCCGTTGATGGGCTTAATCGTGGATTACCTCTTGAGCTGATTGCCATTGATGTTAAAGAAGTGGTTGGTTTGCTTGGCGAAATAACGGGGGGTTCTGTTAATAACGACGTTATAGATCAAATCTTCAGCAGATTTTGTATTGGGAAATAGTGTTTCACGTGAAACAATTATGCGGCAGATATCGAACGGTTCAACAGGGGGTAAATATTTGACAGGATAACAGGATGTACAAGATATAAATCCAGTTAATCAAAACCATCTATAGACTTTCAGACAATTTATTTCATAAGGTTAGAAGGAAAAATCTGAGTAAGTCGCGCTGATGTGTACGTCGTCGAGGGTTTTGGCTGTTAACACAGTGAAATTATTTGAGTGTAACCAAAATAGAACAATACCACGTTGATGAACCCAGGATTTTCTGGATTAAAGGATAGATAAAATCCAACTATTTGTTGTGAAAACAATAAGTAATGCCCTTTTACTCCTGTTAAAGATGGTTCAAACAATTGGCAAAAATAGATAACTTTGTTCTATCTTGGTTACACTCAAATTACTTATCTGAAAGTCTATATCACAATCCAGCCTGTACCGTGATAATACGTAATATAAAGAAGTGAAGGATCTAAACCAAGTTCAACAGGATGAAAAAATTATCATGTCAATCCTGTTTATTCGGTCAAAAAAATATATGAACCATTACAAAAAATCGCAACGCTAAATCAGCATTAATGCCGATTTGTAAAGGAGACAGTTATGGATATAGATTTTACGCCTTTTTTTAAACAATACGAAGAAGTTTTAGCAATGGCCGACAAGGTGTTTGAGCGTGTAAAAAATGAGCATTCGGAATGCGTTAAATGTGAAACAAAGTGTTCAGATTGCTGTAACGCACTCTTTGACCTTTATCTCATTGAGGCATTATATATAAATGATAAATTCAATAAAAAGTTTAAGGATGGCGAAAGGGAGCGGCTTATTGAGAAGTCAAACATAGCAGACCGAACAATATATAAGCTTAAAAGAAAAGCATATAAAGATCTTGAGTCAGGAAAAGATGAGAATGAGCTATTGACTAAAATGGCGGAGGAGCGTGTAAGGTGCCCCCTTCTTAATGATGATGATATGTGTGATCTTTATGAACACAGGCCAATAACCTGCAGGCTTTATGGAATACCAATATCTATAGGCGGAGTCAGCCATACCTGCGGTCTCTCGGCTTTTGCTGAGGGCAAACAGTATCCAACAGTTAATCTGGAAAAAATACACAATAAGCTTTACGAAATATCTGTTGAATTGGTTAAAGTGATTAAATCCAGGCATGTAAAACTGGCAGATGTTATAGTTCCTTTATCCATGGCGCTTCTTACTATATATGATGAAGAGTATCTGGGGGTTGGCGATATTAATAGAGGCGACATCAAAGATAAACAAGAAGGAGAGGGAAATGACTAAAATATCGCCCGAAGAAGAAGAAAAAAGAAAAAAAGCTATCTTTGATAGCATGTCTCCACGAAATCAGAAACATATCCTGAAAAAGGGATTTGACAAATGGGATCCTTTCCAGGAACCAAAAGATCCTATAGATATCAGGAAAGATACAACAAAAAGAACTTCTCAAATGCTGATAAGAGAGTTTTTGCAGTCGAAAGATCAGGAAACTTACAGCAATGCATTCGGAAATGGAGTTGTCGAAATTTGTCTTGGAGTTATCAATGATGATGATAAATATTGGGGAATGTATGAATTTTCATGCTGGTATCGGGATCTGCTGCTAAAGGAGGGGCATAATAAATAGCTTTATACGACAACAATTTCAAGGGTTTTTGCGAGACCTTTGCATGAGCGGGAATTGAGTTGATTTCACACAAAAACCCTTGAAAATTTTATTGGTTTTTAAAAATTAGCTACAAAGAGAGAAAACATCCCCACTCACTTTCCATTTGCCATCTTCCATAATTAGATCAAATGTCTTATCAACCTTCCGGCTGGATTCTTTGGTAAAGAATGCGCGTAATGGGTGCTTTATTTCACAGGTTAATTTGATTTGCGCTTTGTTTTCATCTTTACTGATAGTATTGGTTTGGACATGATAAAGGTAGTTCTTAACAAAAAATGGCCTGAACCCTTCAGTTTTGGCTTTTGTGGTAACACAAGAAATATATTTATCAACAACATTAACACCGTCAACTATCAAGCTTTCTTGACAGAGCCGATCAGCCATTGAGCTATCGAGCCCAAAATATGCCTTGGTAAATTCGGTGGCAGCCTTATTGGGTGAGTCACTATTTTGCGCATAAACAAACATTACCTGTAAAAAGAATGCAATTACCACAACAACTGTTGTTGCAATTATTATAGAGCCTTTGTTGCTGTCAGCCATGGATTTCTCCTCCTTTTGAACTTTGATTCTCAATGTAATTTTAAAACATAGTACTATAAAACCAATTTTAATAATTAAATAAAATTTTCTACTATCATGAATTATATTAATAGACAAGTGTTTTTAATTTTAACCTAAATTGAGCGGTTTTTTACTCGATCTGCACCAATCTCTTGCGCATCAAGGACTTGCGAAAAGCCTCGACATATCCATTGGTATGCCTGTACTTTTCGCAAGGCTATGTTCGCGTTAAGTGTGGAATTTCTAAAATCTCTGTTTTTTTCAATAGGTTATCAATACAGTAAAATATTGCTCAAAGTGATACAAATCAACTGTTCAAAAGATTTGATTATTTTTTTCCACACTTAACGCGAACATAGCCTTTCGCAAACCTTGCTGCATCAAGATCTTGGCACATTTCTTCGCAAAAAACCGCTCAACTTAGGTTTAATGATTTTTCTGCATTGACAAATGGCATCGCAAGGGCTATTTTAAGGGTTACCTGAATTTTTAATTCGGACAATTTTGTTGAGTTTAACTATTGCCCGAACGAAAAATAGAAAATTTTTTCAAGTTCAAGGAAGGCGCAAATTTTAACCGCAGGAATACATGGAGCATTTCGAGGCTTAAAATTTAAGCCTGACGCAGAAATTGGGAAAATTAGCAGTTTTCGTTCAGGCACTAACTACGCATAATTTAGGGAGGATATAATGCTTGAAGTTACAGAAGCAGCTACAGTAAAGATAGCTGACTATTTTAAAGGCAGAGAGGTTGCACCTATTCGGATCTTTTTGAATGAGGGTGGTTGAGGAGGCCCTTCTTTATCAATGGCTCTGGATGAGCTCAAAGATACAGACGACATATATACTGTAGAGAATTTTCAGTATATTGTTAATAAGGATTTTATGGAGAAGGTTAAACCTATAAAGGTTGATTTTACGGCTTTTGGATTTAAGGTTTCATCGGGAGTTGATTATAGCGCAGGGTGCTCAAGCTGCAGCACAACAGGATCCTGCTGTTCCTGAAATGCATCCGAATAAAAAAAGGGCAATATTGTTTTTTGATATTGCCCTTTTTTTGTTCAACTTAGGTTATAATGTGACCACTCACGTAGTCAGGTTTTTGCACCAAACATGGCTTCAAAATGCGCTTTTTCCTAACAGTCTTCAGCCTTCAGCCTATCCACCTGAGTAGTTACGTTATAATAATCTAAGATAGCTTCACATAGTCCTGGTATAGTAAAAGAATTTGCAACAATGTGAACGTCAAATCCAAGATTTTTTGCGGTATCAGCGGTTATGGGGCCAATGCAGGCAATAGTTATATCTTTCATCTGAGTCTCAAAAATATTGTCAGGTAAAATAGATTTGAAGTTTTTTACAGTTGAAGAACTTGTAAATGTTATAAGATCTATTGTGTTTTCTTTAAGTCGTTTCAATAATAGATCAGCAGAATCCGGGACCTCTTTGGTATAATACGATGTTATCTCATCAACAGCAGCCCCCATCTTTGTCAGCTCAACAGGAAGGATGGGCCTTGCTTCTTTTGCCCGTGGCAGGAGTATCTTTTTCCCGTTTACATCTTCATTGCCGAAAGCCTCAATAATTGACTCAGCTCTGTAACTTTTGGGTACAATATCGCTTTTTAATCCAAATTTAAAAAGTTTTCTTTCAGTTGCAGGCCCTATTACCGCAATGTTTAATTTACTTAAGACACGTACATCCTTACTTTTCGCAAAAAGTCGTTCGAAAAAGTAATTTACACCATTGACACTAGTAAAAACCAGCCAGTCATAGGAAGAAATATTTTCAATTGCCGCATCAAGGGGCTTCCAGTCATCAGGCGGGACCACTTTTATTGTAGGACATTCCAAACACTCTGCCCCAAGATCTGAGAGCAGTTTAACCAGGTCACTAGCCTGTTCCCGGGCCCGGGTTACTACAATTCTTTTTCCCATCAATGGACGATTTTCAAACCAGCTCATTTTTTTTCTTAACTTAACAACATTTCCAACAACAATGATAGCCGGAGGTTTAAGACCGATACTTTTTACACGTTCATTTATATTTTCAAGGGTTCCTGTAACAGCGAACTGTCTGGGCGTTGTCCCCCATCGAACAAGGGCAACAGGTGTGTCAGAAGGCATACCATAATTAATAAGCTGACTTGTAATTTTCGGCAGGTTTTTAACTCCCATAAGAAAAACAATTGTTCCAATACCTTTTGCCAATGCCGACCAGTCGATATTAGACTCCTCTTTGGTTGGGTCCTCATGGCCGGTTACAAATGCAACTGTAGCCGTAAATTTTCTGTGAGTCAGAGGAATTCCGGCATATGCAGGAGCCGCTATTGCAGAGGTGACACCAGGAACTATCTCAAAAGGAATGCCTTCTTCTATTAAAACTTCCGCTTCTTCAGCTCCACGTCCAAAAATAAAGGGATCACCGCCCTTTAATCGTGTGACGATAAAACCCTTGTTAGCCTTTTCGGCTATAAGAGAATTAATTCCATCCTGGGACAGAGTATGATCTCCGCCTTTTTTCCCGACATAGATTATTTCAGCAGTATTTGAAGCGTAATTTAAAAGAACCGGTGAGGCAAGATAATCATATATCAGAACATCAGCTTGTTTAATACATTCCAGTCCTTTTACTGTAATCAATCCTGGATCGCCAGGACCCGCACCAACCAGATAGACTTTACCTTTCATAGTTTTCATTTTTTTCCGCTTTTATGTTTTCCAGTATTTTTTTGGCGCCCATAGAAATAAGGCTATCAGCAAGTTTAACACCAATACTTTCGGATTGCTCAACAGGGCCTGACAAGGTTTTTTTTAAAATGGTTTTTCCATCAATATCAGCAACAAGCCCGCTCAGAGTAAATATATATTTTTCAATTGTACCATAGGCGGCTATAGGGACTTGACATCCTCCTTCTAGGCAGTTTGAAAAGGCCCGTTCACCAATAACGGCAGACCTTGTTTTTTGATGATCCAAAGCAGTAACTATTGGTTCTATTTCTGCATCGTTTTCCCTGATTTCAATACATAAAGCGCCCTGACCAACAGCCGGCAGCATTATGTTTTCATCAAGATATTCGGTTATTCTGCTTTCATAATTAAGGCGTTTAACGCCGGCAGCAGCCAGGATTGTTGCATCCATATTTTCTGTTTCGAGCTTCTTTAGGCGGGTATCAAGATTGCCCCTTAAAGGCAAGATAACGATATCCGGCCGTGCATGTCGTAGTTGGGCAGAGCGGCGAAGACTGCTGGTGCCGATTCTGCTGCCGCTTACGAGTTCAGAGAAGAGAAGACCATTTTTAGAAATAAGAACATCATTGGGCGTTTCGCGCTCGGGCACCGCACCTATACACAGGCCCGGGGGTATTTCTGCGGGCATGTCTTTCATGCTGTGAACAGCAAGATCTATTCGCCCATCTAAAAGAGCCTCCTCGATTTCCTTTACAAAAAGTCCCTTGCCGCCGACCATGGCAAGGGGTACGTCCAGAATTTTGTCTCCTTTAGTCTTTATAATAATGAGATCGACGGAAAGAGAAGGGTTTATAGATATTAGAGCGGATTTTACCCAGTTTGCCTGCCAGAGAGCCAGCTTGCTCCCCCTTGTTCCTATTTTAATGCTTTTTTTCATTAAAGACCACAGCTCGAACAACTTGTTGCCGAGCATCCGCTGCATGATGAATCTGAAGCAGATGTTTTGACAGTTTCACCGCCGCCTCCCTTGCTGACAAAACCGCATTTAGATATCAGTCTGCCAACCTTCTTGCTTTTGCATAATGGGCAAACCGGATCTTCTTTTCCAAAGACCAGGTACTCAAAATCCTTACTACAATTATTACAATGATATTCATAAATAGGCATACTCATTTCTCCTAACTATCAAATCGAAAATTTTTAGCCATTAGCCATTAGCCATTAGCTTAAAAAATCAAACAGATAACACATTCAGCTAAGAGCTGACAGCTAATGGCAAATAGCTTTTTCACAAAACACAATAAGCATCAATGTTTTAAAATCAATCAGATATTTTTTCAATCACTCCTGCTGCGATCAGCGGCAGCATTATTTCATGATGGCCTACAAGGTTAAAACCCTGCCCCCCTTTTGCTGTCGGCCGGTTAACAACGTTGGTCATTGGGCGGTAATGTCTTATGAAATCCATATTAACGCTGGTAAAATTTTCCAGATTATGGCCAAGATTTCGTACCAGGGTTACTGCCTTTAAAAAAACTTCCGGAAGCATTACGGCGGATCCGATATTCATGTAAACTCCGCCTTCAATTGTGGCGATTATCGATGCAAATGTCCTGAAATCTCTATGGGTTGCTCCACCAGTCTCTTTAGGATCAAATTCGGGGTGCATATGAATAATGTCTGTTCCAACAGCAACATGGACGGTTACCGGGATGCCCAGGCGATAGCCGGCGGCAAGTATACTTTTATCCATAAGGGGCAGTTTGTTTTCATTGATGGATTGTCCCACAGCATCCCCGAGTCCTGTTGATTTTTTCCCTGCTTTTTTTATGGCCTCACATAAAAAGGAGCATGTCTCATGAGCCATTCCGAAACTTCCGTTTCCTATTGATGCAGCAACATCTTCAGATGTTTTTCCTGTCATGGCGACTTCCAAATCATGAATTATGCATGCTCCGTTCATCGCAACTGCTGTAACAACCCCGCGTTCCATAAGGTCAATAATAATAGGGTTCAAACCTGTTTTTATGACATGAGCGCCCATGGCGAATACTATTGTTTTTTTCTTCTTAAAAGCGCTTACAATAGAAGAAATGACTGCATTTATATGCCTGCCGGCAAGAATGTTCGGCAGATTATCAAGGAAATCATTAATACAAGATCCCTTTACCCAGGTTTTTGCAAAATCATCTGAGGATACTTTGCTTTTTCGTTCCGACAGAGGATAGGTTCGCAATTGGCTTAAGTCTATAGGTTTAAATGATCGTGGCATTTTTGCTTTGATGTCCTTTTATTGAGGGAACAGAATTCTTTCAACAAGTTCGCAAAGAATATGCCCCAATGTTATATGTGCTTCTTGAATTCTTGCAGTTGCGCCGGATTCAACTGAAAATACCAGATCAGCACATTCAGCCAGTTTCCCGCCGTTACCCATTATTCCTATTGTTAAAAGTTCCATGTTTTTTGCTGTATTTATTGCTTTAATTACATTTTTCGAATTGCCGCTGGTACTGATACCGATAGCAATATCGTCTTTTTTGCCCAGAGCCATTACCTGCTTGGCAAATATTTCATCAAAATGATAGTCATTGCCGATACTTGTTATTATTGATGTGTCGGTTGTCAGGGCAATGGCAGGGAGAGGAGGTCGTTCAATTTGAAAACGGTTTACAAATTCCGCCGCAATATGCTGGGCATCTGCCGCGCTTCCACCATTGCCGAAAATAAGAATTTTGTGGCCGGAGGCAATGTTCATGGCTATCATGTCAGCGCCTTTTATAATCAGATCTATATTGTTTTTTATAAACCTGTCTTTAACTTCTATGCTTTGTTGCAGTATGTTCAGGATAGTATCTTTCATGATGAGCTGCCCGGCAAATTATTTAATTTGTCAATAAATTCAATCGAGTCACAACCTAGATCGTTTGCTTTTTGAAACTCTTTAATGGCATCTTCATATTGATTTTGTTTAAAATAAAGTCTTCCAAGCCTATGTCTGAACAGGCCGTTATCAGGAGAAATTTCGACACTTTGCCGGCAGAATATCGTTGCAATTTCGGCGTTTTCGTCTTTAATATCAAAAAGATATCCAAGGGTTGAAAGAGAATCAGCATCATTGGGGTTAAGTTTTATGGCTTTTTTATAAGACGCAATTGCTTCATCAATCTTGTTGATTGCTTTATTGCAATCGCCGAGACAACGAAAAGCAGCTCCAGATTCAGGCCTCAAATCAATCGCTTTTTCCAGATGTTTTTTGCTTTTTTCAGGTTTGCCTAATTCAAGATAAAGGTTTCCGAGTTGAAATTCCACCTCAAATACATTTTTTCCAATGCTTTCAGCTTCAAGGAAGAGTTCAAGCGCCCTCTCTTTGTTATCCATTAACAGATTTGCCAATCCTGAGTTGTATAGAGCCATGCTTTCATTGGAGTCAAGCCGGATAGCTGCTTCAAATTCTTCTTTTGCTTTTTCAAAAGAACCTGAAACACCATAGCAGACCCCCAGGCTGTTATGGATATTCGCATTTAAAGGATCAAGCACAAGCCCTGCCTTGAACTCATTTATTGCGCTATTAATGTCTCCTTTCTGGTACAATTTATCACCGCTGATATTTAAACTCACGGCATCAAAGGCAACAGCGCTGTTTGGGCCAAAAAATGCAGCATGATCAAGTGCTTTCAGTGCATTATCCAGGATTTGGTGCTTATTAAAATTGGTAGTCGGATAAAATGCCATGCCTATGCTAATTGTTTCATTGAGAAGTTCTTCAATATCTTTTTGTACTTTATGGATAAGCTCCATGCAGGAAGCGTCATTTTTTTCAAAACAAAACAAGCTAAGCATATCATGGCCTATCTGACCCCACAGGCCTTTCTCATTCTTACAGATTGCGTCAATAATTTTAGCAACTTTTACAAGCAGTTCCGGTGCATTCTCTTTAACGGACTCTTCGTTATTATGGAATATGTTGTCAATACGGATAACCATAGCGCCGAATTTTAATGAAGAATTAAGTTCGGCAAGAGCATGGTCTATAAATTCTTTGCCTGTAAGCATGCCGGGAAATTTATCTGAAAGACCGGTCTGACTTGCAGAAAATTTAGCGTCATATTTAATACCATATTTAATATCGGGGATTTTAGAATCTGTTTTATAGAATAGAAATTGTCTGGCGGAATCCCTGTCAATATATAATTTTTGCTGACTTCCTGTCATTATGAAGCCTTTCCTGTCATTTTGCTTAAGGCGTTTTCAATAATCGAAAGCTCATCGTTTTTTATGGTTCTGAGATCCATTATAAAATAGTCTTCTTCTATTCTTCCTATTATAGGGGGTGTGTTTTTCCGCATGTGTTTTTCAACAGCATTAACGGACATTCCATTGATTTTGATGCCCACACATATGCTGGGCAGCTCTAAAAGGGGTAGTGATCCACCGCCGGCACGAGAAGAAAGCCTGAATAACTTAATAGACATGTCTGAGTTTTTTAGTTTTTTCAACATGTTTAAAAGCATTTCTCCTTTTTTTTCGATATCTTCAAGTGGAAGGGTTAACATTCGAAGAGTTGGAATATTTTCAATTGCTTTTTCCGGATCTCTGTACAGACGAAGGGTGCTTTCAAGAGCCGCAAGGGTCAGCTTGTCTATTCTCAGCGCTCTGGTAAGAGGATTTTGTTTTATTTGATCAATGATAGTTCTTTTACCCACTATTATTCCAGCCTGCGGGCCGCCAAGAAGCTTATCTCCGCTGAAAGTTACAATATCCGCTCCTGCTGACACGGATTCCTGGACAGTGGGTTCTTTTAACAGACCATATTTTGAAAAGTCTATAAAAGTTCCACTGCCAAGATCTTCCATTACAGGAATCCTGTATTTTTTTCCAAGTTCAACCAGCTCCTTTAGAGAGACATCGGCAGTAAAACCAACCACACTATAATTACTTTTATGTACCTTTAATAAAAGGCCGGTATCGCTTTCAACAGCTCTTTCATAATCTCTAAGATGGGTACGATTTGTTGTTCCAACCTCCTTTAAAATACCACCACTTTTTGCCATTACATCAGGTATTCTAAATGATCCACCGATTTCAACAAGCTCCCCTCTTGACACTATAACCTTTTTTTCTTTGGCTATTGTTTCCAGACAAAGCAGTACGGCAGCGGCATTGTTGTTTACGACCATTGCGGCTTCAGCACCGCTGATTTCACATAATATATCCTCGACTGCACTATATCGTGAACCGCGGATACCTTTTGACAGATCAAATTCAAGGTTGGAATACCTGCCGGCTATTTCCGAAAGATTTTCAACAGCATCAGCCGGAAGCAACGATCTCCCCAAATTTGTGTGGACTATAATACCGGTTGCATTAATGGTACGCCTAAGATTCAGTTGCATGATATTTATTACGCTGCCTTTAATCTTTTCAAGCAGTAAGCTTAAATCCTGACTTTCATCAATTATCTCTTTGCCTCCATTAATGATATCTGTGCGAAGGTCTTCAACAACAGAACGCGCTGAACGGACAAGAACGGATTTCGGAATATTTGCGAAGAAGGGTTCATCCTTTGCATTTTCGAGAATAAAGTCAATGCCCGGAAGTCGTTGCAAAAGATCCTGTTGTTTTTTGCTTAGTTCCATTTTTTGGCAATTTTATTAGCAAGTTAAAAAATATCAGTATATAATGAACCACGCATAGGAGTGGCTGTTAAGCTTATCAGCTAAGAGCTAAGTGCTCGCCCGAAGGGCTCTAATTTATTACATATCATTAAAAAGTTAATAAGTTCAATGTATTTCTTTTAATTCACACCCCTAATTCTCCTGACCACAGCGCTTCCAGAAAGAATTGCCATGGCAAAATTTCAATTAAGGAATCAGGTTTTCTTGGCTGATTTTCCAAAGAAACAATAACAGCCCGCTTAACCGCATGCTCTTCCAGAAGCGCCTTCAGACCTCTGGCATGTGTGCTATGCACTCTGTGTGACCCCTTGACTTCAACTGCCACATTCATATCGTCGCGGAACGAATTAGCCGGCAAATTCAAGTCTAATATCCTTTTCTTAATTTGTTTCATAAAGAAGGAATATTATCTAGATAATTTGCCCTGACAAGTAAAATTATCACGCATATGAAAAAATGATTTTCATGGGCAAGCGCACGATGATTCATTGAAATTGCAACAACAAAAAAATCCAGTCAATCCTGCTAATCCTGTCTAAGACAAAGGAGAGAGAGGCTTTTGGCTTTCTCTAATGCGCTTTCCATGCCATCTCCTTGTGCCTGCTATTTCTGCACATATCGGGAGCAATTGCCCAACCTGCCAAAAATATTTTCAATTTAGCTTTTTCATGTGATATACAGACCTCCAGATCTCGTGTGTAATGGGAGATCATTGGGAAATCAGCAATCATTAGGGTATATGCTATATCTTCTTGGAATAAGAACTAAACTACACAGCTTTAGGAACGATTAGTATGAAAAAATCCATAGATATATTTAATATTCATCAAAAGATAATGGATGATTACAAGCATTTTGTCGGCAGTTTTATAAATATTAAAGATGAAAAAATTAAAGAAGTAGTAGAAAACAAAATAAATCAGGGAAAGTTCTGGCCCGAGCCTTTAATACAGTTTAACCCTTCATTTGAGCAGGGTGAATCAGCTCAGTCCCTTTGTGATAAAGGGATACTGCATCCCGATCTATCTAAAATTTTTAAGAATTACGATCTATTCAAACATCAGGTTGAAGCAATAAAAAAAGGATGTAAAGGTTTGGATTTTGTCGTTACTTCAGGTACTGGCTCCGGGAAATCATTAACATTTTTAGGCACAATTTTTGATTATCTTTTAAAGAATAAAACCGGCGCCGGCATCAAAGCGGTTATTGTTTATCCTATGAACGCTTTGATTAATTCCCAGTTTAAGGGGATAAAGGAATATAGAGACAGCTATAAAAATACAACCGGCAAGGATTTCCCAATAACTTATGCTAAATACACCGGCCAGGAAGATGAAGAAGAAAGAAAGAGGATAAAGAGCAAGCTCCCGGATATTATCCTTACAAATTATATGATGCTGGAGTTGATTCTGACAAGATCAAAAGAAGATATTATCCGTAATTCAATATTTGATAACCTTAAATACCTTGTATTTGATGAACTTCATACTTACAGAGGCAGGCAGGGATCAGATGTGGCTATTTTAATTAGAAGAATCAGAGCGCAGGCGACTCATAGCATATCATGCATAGGCACTTCAGCCACCATGGTTTCTGAAGGCACAATTTCCGAACAGAAAAGAAAAGTGGCTGAGGTCGCATCTAAGATATTCGGCGCTATGTTTTCAGAAGAGCAAATAATCAATGAATATCTGGTCAGATGTTTTGATTATGATGGTAACTTGCCGGATAAAGAAGCCTTAACAAAAGCCTTGCAATCTGAAATCGATCCTGATGACCCGGAAGAAAAATTAAAAACGTTTCCTTTAAGCGCCTGGCTTGAAAACAAAATCGCTCTTGATGAAAACAGCTGTATGCTCGTAAGGCATAAGCCCATGCAGTTTTCCCTGATTGCATATAAACTTGCTGAAGATACCGGCCTTGATAAAAGCCTGTGCGAATCAAAGTTGAAAAAGTTTTTAAGGTGGATATCAAATGTAAATGAAAATCTTGGAGATAAAAGATATACTTACCTGCCATATAAAGTTCATCAACTAATATCCCAAACCGGCGCTGTATATGTATCCCTGGATAATGATGATGACCGAATTATAAGCCTTGACCCTGCAAGCCACAAGGGCCATGGTGACAACAGAATTCCATTATTCCCGGTAGTATTTTCCAGAATTTCAGGCCATGAATTTATCTGCGTAAATAAAGATCTTAATAATGAAGTTTTAAGGCCGCGTGAGTTCAGAGAAATCTTGAGTGATGAAGAAGACCTCACATCAGGATATATTATTGCTGGTTCAGATGTGTGGAACCCTGAAACAGATCTCGAACAACTTCCTGACGCCTGGGTTCAAGTTGATAAGTCAGGCAATTACAAACCTCAAAAAAAATATAAGGACAGGTTACCCCAAAAAATTTATTTTGATCAAAAAGGAAATTTTTCAAGCAGAAATGAATATAAATATGAAGGCTGGTTTATGCCGGCAAAGCTTTTGTTTGATCCCACATGTGGCGCCCAGTACGATCCAAAAACAAATGAAGCAACAAAACTGACAAGGCTGGGCAGTGAAGGCCGCAGCACATCAACAACAGTGCTTTCATATTCTATCTTAACTCAACTGGCAGAACACGGCTTTCATCCAAAAGATCAGAAGTTATTGAGCTTTACAGATAATCGACAGGATGCTGCCCTGCAGGCAGGACATTTCAATGATTCATTAAAAGTTATCCAGCTTAGATCAGCAATTTGTCAGGCCCTTGCCAAATACAAAGAGCGGGACTTTACAAATCTTGATCAGGCAATATTCGAGGCCCTTGATTTGTCCCCGGAAGAGTATGCTGCCAACCCCTCAACAAAATTTCCCGGAGCAATAAAGGACAATGAAAATGCATTAAAAAACTATTTAATGTACCGTTCTCTTTATGATTTAAGACGCGGCTGGCGGGTTGTGCTTCCCAACCTGGAACAATGCGGTTTGCTGAATATTGACTATAAACATCTTAAAGAAAACTGTGCATCTGATGAAAGCTGGCAGGGATTGCCATTTCTTGAAGACCTTTCACATGAAGACCGGACTGAAATTATTTATCAGATTCTGGATTTTTTCAGAAAATCTTATGCGCTATCCAGTGAGGAATATTTAACTCAAAATGCAATTAATGAAAAGAACAAGGAAATCAAGGAAAGGTTAAGACTTCCCTGGAAATTTGATGAAAACGAAAAAATAGCAGACCCGGTCAGAATGGTATATGAACCATTTAAAAGAGGCACCAGGTTTTTCTGGAAAAGCCTTGGGCCTGCCAGCGCTTTGGGTAAATATCTTAAATATGAAGCTAAACTCAAGGGGATCGTTTTCAATAATGAAACTTACAGTGATTTCATAAAATCATTACTGAAACTGTTAACAGAAGCGGGCTGGCTGAAGGAAACAACTGGAAAAAACAGGGACAATCAGGACACATGTCTATACCAGCTCAGGATTGACCAGATTATATGGAAAATTGGTGATGGTAAATCAGTAAAGCCGGATTATGTTAAAATCAGATCCTATAAAGGTTATGAACAGAAGCCGAATACTTATTATCAAAAATTATACAAAACCGATTTTAAAAGCAGGAAAAAGCTGATTGGAAAAGAGCATACCGGCCAGATTAGCAATGAAGACCGGATAGAACGTGAAGATAAATTTAAAACAGGCGAATACAGCGCCCTGTTCTGCTCACCTACCATGGAACTTGGAATTGATATTGCGGATTTAAATTTTGTCCACATGAGAAACGTTCCGCCCAACCCTGCGAACTACGCACAAAGAAGCGGCAGGGCAGGAAGGAGCGGGCAGGCAGCGCTGATATTTACCAGTTGTTCTGTGTATTCCCCGCATGACAGCCATTACTTTAAACATGCGATTGATCTTGTATCAGGCATTGTGGCCCCACCCAGAATTGACCTTACCAATCAGGAATTACTGGAGACACACCTTAATGCAATATATCTGGCAAAAGTAAAACTCAGTGAGCTGAATCAGCATCTGATCAATCTTCTCAATAAAGATGACAAAGAAAACCTCCCGCTTTTATCTGAAATTAAGGAGCAACTAAATTTAGGCCGGCAGTCAAAAATAGAAATAAAGTTTATTTTTGAAAATGTGGTCAATGACCTTAAAACCATGAAAACGGCATCATTGTCATGGTTGAATGATGAATGGATAGACAGAAAAATCGACTTAGCGCCTAAAAGTTTTGACAGGTCTTTGGATAGATGGAGAAGATTATATATTGCCGTCCAAAAACAGCTCACTGAAGCTAACAGGATCATAGAAAGCGGCCTGTATCTGAGTACATCCGATGAAATGAAGGAGGCTAAAAGAAATGTTTCCCAGGCAATCAGGCAGAGAGATCTTCTTGAAAACAGAGTATCTTACAGCAGCCTGTCGGAATTCTATCCTTACCGGTATCTTGCAGCAGAGGGTTTCTTACCTGGTTATAATTTTACACGCCTGCCCATGAGAACATATATCCCCATAGGAGATTCAGGCGAATATATATCAAGGCCGAGGTTTATTGCCTTAAGAGAGTTCGGCCCGCGAAATATTATTTATCATAAAGGCGCTAAGTACCAGATAGAGCAGTTGCTTTCACAGGAATCGGAATCCCATTTAAAACCCGCCAAAGTAAGTACAAAATCGGGTTATATCCTGATGGGTGATGAATACAGTTGCGAAATATGCCCCTTCAGCAAGGTTTCGCTCAGCGGAGGTGAAAACAAGGAAATATTTACAGACCTTCTTGAAATGGCTGAAACCCGCACAAGGGAAATGGAAAGGATTTCCTGTGAAGAGGAAGAGAGGCTCTCCCGTGGATTTGACATCAAAACATACTTTTCCATGCCTGCAGGCGGCCTGGATAATATCCGCACGGCTAAAATTAAAAATGACGATGAAGAATTTTTATATGTGAGGTTTCTCCCATGTGCCCTGCTGGTCCAGATCAACAATAAATGGCGGAGGTCAAAGGAGAAAGGCTTTTTAATGGGACTAAATACAGGCGCATGGAAAAAAGAAACCTTTGATCATAATGCAGAATCAGCCGAGCCGGTCAGGAGGATAAAACTTGTAACATATGATACAGCAGATGCCCTGTATATAGAACCGATTAAATCGCTGGGCCTCTCTCCGGCCGGCGTTATTACTTTGCAGTATGCACTAAAGCGCGCAGTTGAAAATGTTTTTCAGGTTGAACCAAGAGAAGTCGGCGCAGAACTTATGGGAGATGAATCGCAGCCGAATATTTTTTTGTATGAGGCTTCAGAAGGAAGCCTTGGTGTATTGTCACAGTTTATCGAAGACAAGGATGTATTTAAAAATGTCATTTCAGAAACAATCAATATTTGCCGCTTTGATGATAAAACTTACAATGATGAAGCCTCTTATGATGACCTTTTGAACTATTATAACCAGCGATATCATGATAAGATTAATCGATTTGAAATTAAGGATGCTCTTGAAAAGCTCAAAGTATGTGATGTTGAAATCATCACCAGCAAAATGTTCGGAGATTACGAAGAGCAGTATCAGCAGCTCTTAAAAGGTATTGATCCAAATTCTTCAACTGAACTCAGATTTTTGAATTATCTTCATGATAAAGGGCTAAAACTGCCGGATGCCACACAAAGAACCATTGAAGGTATCTACTGCAAACCGGATTTTTTCTATGAACCTGATGTATGGGTTTTCTGCGATGGAACCCCGCATGATGAGCCTGAAGTTAAGAAAAAAGACAGAAACCAGCGTGCTGCGATCCTGAACAGAGGGGATCAGGTTTTTGTATATTATTATCAGGACAAATTGGAAGAGATAATCGGCAAAAGGACGGATATTTTTAAAAAGGTAAAGTAAATCAATGAAATTCAAGGCAGGTTCACTGGTTACAGCCAGAAACAGGGACTGGGTTGTCCTCCCTTCAAATGATGACAAACTGGTTTTGCTAAAACCGCTTGGCGGATCTGAGGAAGAGATAACAGGTATTTATTTGCCCCTTGCTTTTGCCGATGACAGGATCGAATCCACAAACTTTCCACATCCTTCTGCAAAAGATCTGGGAGATATTGCTTCTGCCAGGCTGCTTTATAATGCTGTCAGGCTCTCCTTTAGAAACGGCGCAGGCCCTTTCAGGTCTCTGGCAAAGTTTTCGTTCAGGCCGCGGTCATACCAGATGGTTCCTCTTATCATGGCGCTAAAGCAGGAGGGTCCCATACGGTTGTTAATTGCTGATGATGTCGGCGTAGGCAAAACAATCGAGGCTCTGATAATATTAAAGGAGCTTCTTGAACGAAGAGTGATCAAACGTTTTGCCATTATTGTCCTGCCCCATTTATGCGAACAGTGGCAGTCGGAACTTAAGGATAAATTCGGTATTGAGGCAGTTGTCATCAGGTCAAACACACAGGCAAGGCTGGACAGGGAGATCCCAGGTGACACCAGCGTATTTCATCATTATCCATATCAGGTTATTTCAATTGATTATATTAAATCCGATCAGCGCAGGCAGGTTTTTATTCAGGAATGCCCGGAGTTTATTATTGTGGATGAAGCCCATACCTGCTCGGTTGCTTTAGGCGCAAGGGCCGCCCAACAGCAGAGATATCAACTCATCAGAGATATTGCAAAAAAGTCCGGACAGCACATGATGTATCTTACCGCAACTCCTCACAGCGGCAAGGCAGAACAGTTCAGCTCTCTTCTCGGTTTAATAAAGCCTGAATATCAGTCTCTTGATCTTCCAGTCGCCACTCAGAACCAGCGCAGGGATCTTGCAAAATATTATGTCCAGAGAAGGCGGGCTGATGTTGAAAAGTGGATGAATGAAGACACCCCTTTTCCCAGTCGGGATGCCGGAGAATTTCAGTATGATCTGTCAAAAAAGTATTCAGCGTTTTATGATGATATCCTCGATTTTGCGCTTGGTCTGACAAGAGGCGATGATATTCACGAAGGCAGAAAACGTTTAAGATACTGGTCGGCTTTAGCTCTGCTCAGGGGTGTAATGTCCAGCCCCGCGGCCGGCGTTGAAATGATAAACAACAGAATAAAAAAGCAACCCGCTTGTGATGATGCTGACGATGTTGTTGACACAGATGCAAATCCGATCATGGACGATGATTACGACAGCGCAAAGGATTATGCACCGACCGGAATTATAAATAAAACAGACTGGACAGATACTGAAAATAAAAAGTTGAATAAACTTGCAAAACTGCTGGACGAGCTTCATGGCGTAGGGCACGATTTCAAGGCAGCCAGGGCGTTGGAAATTGTAGGCACGTGGCTGAAAAAGGGTTATAACCCCCTTGTGTTCTGCCGTTTTATAAGAACAGCCAATTACCTTGGAGATATTCTTAGAAAAAATCTGAAAAAAGTCAATGTTCAGGTTGTTACAAGTGAAGATCCTGACGAGGTCAGGAAGGCAAGAATCGATGATATGGAATCATCACCCAAAAAGGTTCTTGTCGCTACCGACTGCCTGAGCGAAGGAATAAACCTCCAGGATCAGTTTACAGCAGTACTGCATTATGACCTTCCATGGAACCCGAACCGTTTGGAACAGCGTGAAGGTAGAATTGACCGTTACGGCCAGAGATCAGAAAAAGTCAAGGCATACCTTTTGTACGGCACAAACAACCCGATAGACGGAGTTGTGCTGAAAGTGCTTTTAAGAAAGGTGCGGGAGATCAGACGTTCTACCGGGATTTCCATACCATTTCCCGAAGACAGCAAATCTTTGATGGATTCAGTTCTTCAGGCCGTTATCTCAGATTCACAGGCCGCAGCCAGAAGGCGTGATGCAAAGCAGCTTACATTTGATTTCAGCAAAGTCGATGAAGTCAGAGAAAAGGAGCTTATTGCGACAAAGGCTATTGAAAAGGCGGCAGACCGTGAAAAAGCTTCAAGGACCATATTTGCCCAACATGCAATAAAAGCAAATGAAATCGAGCAGGATCTAAAGCAGGCAGATGAGGCCATTGGTAATCCTGAAGCTGTTGAATCTTTTGTCACTGAATCTCTGATGAACGTACTTGGTGTTCAGATAACACAAGACAAAAAAGCCAATGGATATATACTCTATACCGCAAACATTCCGCCTGTTTTAAGAAGCGCACTTCCTCCGAAAAAACAGCTCAAGGTCAGCTTTTTCTCACCCACTCCTGAAGGATATATCTATCTTGGCAGAAATCATGTTTTTGTTGAGCAACTATGCCAGTACCTTATGGCAAATGCATTAAGCAGCGACACTGATCACGATCCTGCCAGGTCAGCAGTTATAAAATGCAGGGACGTTAAGATAAAAACAACGCTTTTACTTTTCAGGGTCAGAAACGTTATCGAGGAAAAGAAAGGCGGAAACCAGTTTGTGGCTGAAGAAATGCTTTTATGGGGTTACAAGGGAAGCCCTTCGGATAATGCATTTTTGGTTAAAGATGAAATTAAAAAACTGATGGCGTATGCTGTTCCATCTGCTAATATTACAAATCAGGCAAAGGCAAGTTTTCTTGAAAATGAACTGGAAAACATTTCCGAACTTCGAGATGAATTTAACAAAATTGCCCTGCAAAGAGCCGAGATCCTGATCGAAGCCCACGAGCGGTTCAGAAAAGTCATGGGCGGAAAGAGATTCAAGGTTGTCGAGCCGGTTCTTCCAATGGATTTAATGGGAGTATATATTTTATTGCCGGACAAAGGGAATTAAAAAATTGGAGGTCGCAATTTGCGACTTCCAATCAAGATATAATGAGCTAATGTATGAAATACACCACCATACGCATAGAAGGCGCCATACTTTCTGCTGATATACTTGACAAGATTGAGCAGGGAGACATTGGCGGCCGGCTTGCCAGGGATTTCGGCTTTGACACAAAAATAAAGGTCAAGGATGAAATCGCAAGGGCATGGGCAGATGCCCAGGATTTGTGGCGTATATTCAAAAGGCAGAAAGAAAGAGTTGCTGAGCAGGAATACGGAACCACAGAAACAAGAAAATACTGGATTATCCCTTTGCTTGGATTATTCGGATATGATGCCCAGCTCTCAAAAGCGGAAATTGTTCATGGAAAATCGTATGCAGTAACCCACCGCATAGCCAATCTTGACAGATTCCCGATTCATATAGTGGGGTTTAATGACAGCCTTGATAAAAAAAGAACAGACAGTGGACCCCGCATGTCACCACATGCCCTTTTGCAGGAATATATAAACCTTACCGAACACCTTTATGCAATTATTACAAACGGCATTCATTTAAGGCTTTTGCGAAACAGCAGCAGGCTTATCAGGCTGTCATTTATCGAGTTTGATCTCGAAACCATGATGGAGGAAGAACATTATGCAGACTTTGCCATAATGTTTCGCCTTCTTCATTCAAGCCGCATGCCCGCAAAAATGGATCTGGGAGCAGAGAGCCTGATAGAAAAGTATCATCAGGATGCGCTGGATTCAGGGTCAAGAATTCGGGAAGGCTTAAGCAATGCGGTAGAAATCTCTATACGTTCTCTTGCAAACGGTTTTCTGCAACATACAGACAATGAAGAGCTTCGGGAGCAGCTTGATAATGAGGAAATATTAGCATCTAAGTTTTATCAGTATCAACTGCGTCTTATATACAGAATTTTGTTTCTCATGGTCATTGAAGAAAGAAACCTTATTTTTCCTGATAATGTGGATAAGACCAAAAGAAAAATCTATTATCAATATTACAGTGTCAACCATCTTAGAAAGCTTTGTGAAAAACTGTATCTTGCCGATCAGCGGTTTAACGACCTCTGGATTGCATTAAAAAATACATTTCATCTTTTTGAGAGTGAAATAAAAGGAAAGCATCTGGGCCTAAGCCCTCTTGCAGGCGACCTGTTCGGATATAATGCCATCGACATATTAAACAAGTGCAATCTTGATAACAAGATACTTCTGGAATGCTTAAGAAGCTTAAGCGTATTTATCAATAAAAAAACCGGCCAGAAAATGCGGGTGAATTATGCTTCGCTGAATGTAGAAGAATTCGGCTCGGTTTATGAGGGCATGCTCGAATATGATCCAATGATTACAAAACAGGCCGGAGTTTATCAGTTTGATTTTGTAAAAGGCTCTGCTCGATCATCGTCAGGCTCTCATTACACGCCCGATGAGCTTGTCCAGCCGCTTATCAAGCATTCTCTGGATTATATTATTGAAGACAGGCTGAAATCATCCGACAAAAAATCAGAAAAGGAAAAAGCATTATTATCCATCAAGGTTTGTGATGTTGCCTGCGGCAGCGGGCATATATTGCTTAATGCAGCAAGAAGGATTGGGGCCGAAGTTGCCAAGCTCAGGACAGGCGAGGACCAGCCGTCTCCTGCGCCTTTGCGCCAGGCAATCAGGGATGTGATCAAATCCTGTATTTATGGCGTGGATAAAAATCCTCTGGCTGTTGAATTATGCAAGGTTGCCCTGTGGCTTGAGGCGCACAATCCCGGAGAACCCTTGAATTTTCTTGATCATCATATCAAGTGGGGTGATGCGATTGTTGGACTGGCGCATAAGGAAGAGCTGGGAAACGGTATTGCTGATGAGGCGTTCAAGAAGATACCTGGTGATGACAAGGATATAAGGGCTGAGCTTGCGAAGAGAAATAAGACAGAAAGAAAAAGCGCTGAAAAAAGGAAAATTTTCTATGAACACTCTGAGTTCGGTTCTATAGATAGATCATTTACCGACATATCCAAAGTTTTCGAATCTTTTAATCGGCTTCCTGAAAACTCAATTAAAGAGATTGAACATAAACGCATAGAATATAAAAGATTGAGTTCAGGGGATAACTGGTGGCGACTAAAGACCTTAGCCGATATTCAGGTGGCACAGTTTTTTATTCCAAAAACAGAGGATAACGCAAAAAAGATAATTACAGATGACACGTATCGGGCACATCTGTCAGGTAGAAAACCGCTGGGAGGATGGGTCGCAGTAGCAAAAGCTATGGGTGTCGCAACGGAAAAGAAATTTTTTCATTGGTTCCTGGAATTTCCAGAAGTATTCAATCCCTCTCCTGCGGGAGATGGCCGGGGTGAGGGCAAAGGCGGGTTTGATTGTATTTTGGGGAATCCGCCGTTTTTGGGTGGAAAAAGAATTAGTACAAATTATGGTGATTACTATTTAAATTATTTAAAAAAGAATTACGAACCAATTAAGGGTGCTACCTGTGATCTGGTAGCATATTTTTTTAGAAGAAATTTCGACTTATTAATGGAAAATAAATTTGTTTCATTAATTTCTACAAATACTATTGCACAAGGGGAAACAAGGAAAGGAAGTTTAGATAAGATAACTGAAACAGGTAGCATTAATTATGCTGTTAAAAGCACAAAATGGCCAGGACTTGCAGCTGTCGAAGTTGCTTTGTTGAGCATTTATAAGGGTGACTGGAAAGGTCAATTTATTTTAAATGGAAAAACTGTGAATAGAATCTCACCTTTTCTTGATGATTCTGAAAAGGCACAAAATCCTGTACCTTTAAAACAGAATGAAAAGAAATCTTTTAAAGGTAGTTATGTTCTTGGCCTTGGATTTACATTAACAGAAATTGAAGCAAAAGCTCTAATAAATGCTGATTCAAAGTATAAAGATATTCTTTTCCCTTACTTGATTGGAGAAAATGTAAACAGGTCACCTATTCAAGCGCCCAGTAGATGGATTATAAATTTTTTCGACTGGCCTATGGAAAAATGTAAAACAGGATATCCAAATTGTTTTAATAAAATTGAATCCTTAGTTAGGCCTGAAAGAATTATTTTAAAGGATAAAGGCTATAGGGAAAAATGGTGGTTATATGCAAGAAGAGGTGTAGAATTATATAATACAATTAGCTCTTTGAATAATGTATTTGCTTCTTGTACAGTTACAAAGCATTTAGCTTACATAAAAACTGAATCAAAAAAGGTTTTTGATATTGCAACAAATATTGTAGTTTTTGAAGAAATGAATTACTTTTCTTATCTTCAGTCAACTATTCATAGTTCTTGGGCCTGGAAGTATGGCTCGACAATGAAAAGTGATTTGAGATATACACCAACAGGCTGTATTCAAACATTTCCATTCCCGCAAAACATTTCAGAATCACAAAAGAAAGATTTAGAACAAATAGGCGAAGCCTATCACGAACACCGCTCTCAACTTATGCTTAAAATTCAGCTTGGTCTCACCAAAACCTACAATCAATTCCACAACCCTGATCTCAGGGGGTTTTCAAACGATGATATCGAAACAATTTCAACCCTGAAAACCAAGGATTTCCAAAAACAATACGGCAAAGAAACCGTTAACCTATGGAAGCACTTAAACAAGACAGAAGGCGTCTGTGCATTCAACGAGGCGGTGCAGGATATCGCGCATCTGCACAAGCTTCACAAAACGATGGACGAAACCGTATTAAAAGCCTATGGCTGGGATGATATAGATCTATCTCATGATTTTTACGAAGTGGACTATCTGCCGGAAAACGACCGTGTACGATACACAATTTCACCTGATGCCAGAAAAGAAGTCCTAAAGCGTCTGCTAAAACTAAACCACGAAATCCACGAACAGGAAGTGAAAGCAGGCCTGCACATAAAAAGAAAAAGCAAAAAGAAACAGAAAGCCGATGCACCAGGACAGATGAAGCTGTTTTAAAAAAACGCATAAAAAGGGGGGCTCGGTCAAAGGTGAATTAAAGTAAGGGAAGTACATTAGTTTATAAGTTGCCTGGAGGAATAGGGCCCTTTTTGCGGCAATCGAGTTAAAGCCATGAATGTTATCAACCGTGTAAAAATAAAGCCTGGTCAATGTGTTCTGATAGTATTGAAAAAAGACCAGCGATCCGGAAAATTAACGAAAGGTATAGTGAAGGACGTTCTGACAAGAGCACCAACTCACCCTCATGGCATTAAAGTCCGTTTAGAAAGTGGTGAAATTGGACGGGTGAAGGAAATATTAGAATAAGGGGGTATTGGGGTCAAACATATGATTTGCTTGGGTTAAAAAAAACGATTTGTTTAGCCTGCTTTTTACGAAAAAAGTATCTTGTATTAACCTTGAATACCAAAAGTCAAAAATGGCAAGGAGTAGCTGAAAATGTAGAAGGATCGGTATAAAAGCTGGAGAAGGATCGGTGTCATTTCTGTGGATTAAAGTTAATCTTTAAGTGCTATCGCATTGTTCGGGGGGCTTTCGGGGTTTCAATTCCAGATGTTGGCTTGTAGAAAAAATTCAAACAGAGGCAGGGGAATATAAAATCGGCCATCTTCTTCTTTAAAATCCTGTTTGGTCACAAGTATCATTTTTTGAGTATTGTATTTTTTTGTAAAGTTACGCATTGCAACCGGCAACCCTGATACTTTATTCTGGAATTTTACTTCAATGACATCCCTGGTTTGGCCGTAATCAACAATAAAATCAATTTCCGCTTTGCTGATGGTTCTATAGAAAAATAAATTATCTTCTGTTACATAGTGTCGCAAGGCTGCAAAGGCAAGATTTTCTGCTTCCTGCCCGCTGATATCATTGTATGTTGCAGGAAAGCGATTCAGTATAAAATTGTGCAATCCGCTATCATTAATAAAAATCTTTTTCATCTTGGACACTTCTTTTCTCGTATTTACAAAAAAAGGCGTTAAAAAATGGCACACATATGTTCCCTGCAGGATATCCAGGTATTTATTCAACGTGTTAATTGCAATGCCCAGTGTATTGGCCAGAGACTGCTTGTTTAGAAGATTGGCTGTTTCTGAACATAGAACCTTTATCAGGCTGTTGAATGCAGCTACATTTTCAACCCTGAGAAATGCAATGATATCTTTTTGGATATAGGTTGAAAATAATTCCCGGATAAGTGTTTTTTTAAGATCATAATCCTCAGTGGTTACAATTTCAGGATATCCGCCAAACTGTGCAAACCGGGCGAACAGAATTTCAAGTTTTGTTTTATGCACCTCGTAAAGTATTTTCCATTTATCATAGCTGTAAGCTGTTTCTGCAAAAGCCTTTTGAATACCCGGTTCTCTGTACCTTACAACCTCTGTAAAAGATAAGCGTCCTATTGGAAATTCTATTTTGCGGCCTGTTAAAAATTCACTGTTTTTTGTAATCTCAAGGGATGAAGAACCGGAGACAATGAACTGCATTTTATGATGGTACTTATCATGCAGAACCTTGATAAATCTTCCGGCATCATTAATATATTGAAACTCATCGATAAAAACGTACACTTTGGCGACTGAAAAATCTATTTCGCTTTCAAGCCGGGCCATGAAGTGCTGTGGGGTTTTAAATATGGAATTATCAAAATCTTCGTCCGCGGAAATATAAAAGGTGGTCTTGCCTTGCCTGGTAAGATATGCCTGAATCTCATCCATGATAGTGGTTTTACCTACCTGCCTGGCGCCTTTAAGAATTAGAACTTTTGCGCTATCCAGACTCTTTATTAATGTAAAAAAGATATCTCTTGTTATCTGCATTGCTGAATCCTCCGCTCATTATTTATGAGCTTTATTATCATGACGTTGATATTAATACAATGTATTTTTATCAACACTATGATATTTATCTCGGATAATTATATCAATGAACCGCCAAGCTTTCCACAGCTTTGCGGAACCTTCTGAGTTGAGGTGAAAATTTTGCATCAGCCGGTTTGGCTTCAATTGCCAAAACAGGTTTTTTGTTCATGTGGGCAAATATATAACGCACTTAACTTATAAACTTATTCGCCAGTTAGTGAATATCTCTTAGCCTTTGTTAGCTTCTTGCCTCGATTTACCGATTTACCGATAGTCTGTACCGATATATTCAGTTACGATTTATACTCTTTCATGCATGATATTTTTTGATGTTTTTATAAAAGATTTCAGCATACAGAAATCTTATCAAACGAATCAGCCAAACTACAAAATAAGGTGGTCAGAAAAAATGCTTTATGGTAATGAGTCATTATTGCCATAAAGCAGGTTTAATATTTTATTTGATTGGATATAATCTAAGCAATAATATTAATTGGTTATAGCCATTTTGAGCAACTTCTCAAAAAGTTCTGGTGATTTTATGAAAAACATTCTAGTTACAGGTGGTTGTGGGTTTATTGGATCAAATTTTATTCATTATCTGCTTGAACAACCTGATTTTACCGGCAGGATAATAAACGTTGATAAATTGACCTATGCTGGAAATCCTGAAAACCTGACGGGAATTGCTGAAAGATTTTCTAAACAGTATGATTTTATTAAGGCAGACATATGTGATCGTGAAGCCATGTCTGAAATTTTTAATAATTATAAAATTGATACTGTTTGCCATTTTGCTGCTGAATCGCATGTTGATAGATCTATTGCCGAGCCTGATTCTTTTATAAAAACAAACATTTTCGGCACATTTAATCTGCTTGAACTTTCCAGAAACAGGGTGGATCTTTTTCATCATATAAGTACTGACGAAGTCTATGGCTCTCTTGGAGAGGATGGTTTTTTTACCGAGGCTACCCCTTACAGACCCAATAGTCCATATTCAGCTTCAAAGGCATCTTCTGATCACCTTGTAAGGGCTTACAATAAAACATACTCTTTGCCGGTAACGATTTCCAATTGCTCAAACAATTATGGCCCTTATCAGTTTCCCGAAAAACTGATTCCTCTTATTATACTAAATTCCCTTGAAGGAAGGCCCCTTCCTGTTTATGGCGATGGCAGGAATGTAAGAGACTGGTTGTATGTAAAGGACCATTGCAGGGCTGTTTGGTTGATAATGAAAAATGGAAAACGCGGTGAAACATATAATATCGGCGGCAACTGTGAAATGCGCAATATAGATATTGTCAGGATGATATGTGATATTATGGATGAGATGGTACCCAGAGATGATAGTATGCCAAGAAGGGACATGATAACCTTTGTAAAAGATCGGCCAGGACATGATCTAAGATATGCCATTGATTTTAGCAAACTGCAAAAGGAATTGGGCTGGCAGCCTGATGAATCGTTTGAATCAGGAATAAGAAAAACAATTAAATGGTATATCGATAATAAAGGTTGGGTAGATAGAGTAAAAAGCGGAGAATATATGTCTTGGATAGAGAGGCATTATAATTTATAGATAATTGTTTATTACAATATGTTATGTCTAACCAGCTCTTACTAAACGGCATCATCGCCCATTACACAATTCAAGCCTAACTATTATGCCGGCTAAGGAGAGGTCGGATATATACTACAGGAGCATTTTGAAAAGTTGCAAAACTTTTTTTAAGAAACCATCAATTTTAATATGAAAAAAAACAGTTCTTTAGGAAAATATCGTGAAACACTTCATGAAATTATTTTTGAGGCTGATACACCAGCAGGTAAATTATTTGATATAATTTTAATTGTAAGTATCGTGCTTAGCGTAATGGTTGTAATGTTGGACAGTGTGAGCACGATCCGAAATTCATACAGCGGCTTTTTAGTTTTAAGCGAATGGTTTTTCACCTTTCTTTTCACAATTGAGTATTTTTTTAGGTTATCCTGTGTCGGTCGTCCTTTTAAGTATGCAACCAGCTTTTTTGGAATAGTAGATCTTCTGGCAATAATCCCGACCTATTTAAGCCTTTTTCTGCCTGGAAGCCAGTTCCTTATTGTTATTAGGATTCTTCGACTTCTTCGAATATTTCGGGTTTTCAAACTGGTTCAGTATCTTGTTGAAATCAGGGTGCTTAACCAGGCTCTGCGTGCAAGCCTGCGGAAAATTATTGTATTTTTATTTACTGTTTTTGCACTGGTGATAATTTTCGGTTCCATGATGTATGTCATAGAAGGCGAACAAAATGGTTTTACAAGCATCCCTCGAAGTATTTACTGGTCTATCGTAACGCTTACTACAGTCGGCTATGGAGATATATCGCCTAAAACAGGTTTCGGTCAGGCTCTGGCTGCTGTCATCATGATTATCGGTTATGCAATAATTGCCGTACCTACAGGGATTGTAACAACTGAAATTGCTCGAGCCGCCGGAAGAAAGGTTTCCACTCAGGCGTGCCGGGTTTGCAGCGCAGAAGGCCATGACATAGATGCGAAGTGCTGCAAATACTGCGGAGCAAAACTTTAAGTCCTTTGAAAAGCACTCCTTTTGGTCTCCCGCTACTGACGGAATGTCTGATTAAATGCTTTGAACTTGCTTTATAAACTCAAAAGATGTCCCCTTAGCACACTCCCTCCTATACGCAGAAATTAATACCAATGAGAATTGTTTTGATCTTATGAGCATATTTTTCATTGACACCAGTCAATCTAAGCTTTATATTATGCTCAAATGAGCGTAACAGGAGAGAATATTCAATGCCCCGACCCAAAAAGCCCAGATTTGTATCCGCCTATCCGGCCATCGCTGCTTTTGTTCCTCAGGGAGTGACCGTTACCGGCGAGATTTTTATGTCCGTGGAAGAACTGGAAGCCATCAGGCTGAGCGATTTTGAACACCTGGATCAGGAAACGGCCGCAAATATGATGGAGGTATCCCGGCATACCTACGGCCGAATTCTTGCCAATGCCCGCAGCATCGTAGCAGAAGCCCTGGTTACCGGAAAAGCCCTGAAAATCGGGGGCGGTGCATATGAATTTCGCGGCATGGGCGGGCGTCGACGCAGAAGGGGCGGAAGAGGGCATGGAAGGAGGTGAGCGATATGCCACAAAGAGATAGAACAGGCCCCCAGGGCCAGGGCCCGAAGACGGGACAAGGCCGTGGGAAATGTGGTCCTAAGGGCGGAAGCCCTGCGCCACAGAGTCAAGGCGGTATGGAAACCGTCGGAGGACAGAGAGCAGGCAGGGGTGCCGGCCAAGGTCAGGGAAAAGGCAGAGGAGTGGGACAAGGCCGTGGTAACAGACGGTAAACGGTAATCATTCAATCCAAAACAAAATTACATTGAGGGCTCGGTCAAAAATAACCTGGTAGAATTTGCGCCCGAATTTGCCGTAGATTTAATCGATCTGATTGAGCAAAACCGCAGGAATAGCGGGTTATTTCGAGGACTTTTGTGATTGAAGATCGGTTAAAGATATGGTGAAGTCGGGATGCAAAAATGCCAAGTTATTTTTTACCGGGCCCTAAGGAGGTAATACTATGCCAGGATTTGATCAAACAGGTCCGACGGGTGCCGGCCCCATGACCGGCGGAGCCAGGGGCCTTTGTAATCCTGCAAATGCGGGATACAATCCCAGGTTCACTGAAGGCTTTAGCTATGGTAGAGGTTTAGGGCTAAGACGCGGATTTAGAGGTGGATTCGGCCCAGACCGGGGTTGGGGGCGCGGTTTTGGCAGAGGGTACGAATGGTATCCGCCTGCTGTTGGCCCGGCTTATCCGGAGGGCGCATCCGACAAGATAGACATGCTAAAGGCTGACGCCGATTACATGCAAAAATCATTGGATGCTATCAATAAACGAATTGAGAAATTGGAAAAGAAACCTTCCGTATCATCTTAATTGAGCCGCAGTGCCGGGAGGCTGCATGATACTAAATGAATTAAGGGGTGGTAAATATACTGCCCCTTAATTTTTAACTCACCTGCAATTTAAATTAAGTATTTTGGGTAATCATCAGACATCCAGATCATCAAGAGGACTCAAGACACCATGTCCTCCTTGTTTCAATACATGGGTGTAGACCATGGTGAGCGATGAGTCGCTGCGATTTGGAAAATAAAAAGCATCGCCAGGCAGCGGTGCGGTTTTGCCGCCGATTGAATCAAACAGGAATAAAGCTGATGGGACGACTGAAACTTAAGCCGGCTTTTTATGTTTCTCAGTATCCAATGCATGGATCAACTGCAACGCCGATACTGTGCATAATTTAACATAAGAAATCGGCCCATTTACCGTGATGTCTGACAATAAACTTTTTAAGGGTTCATTAAAACAGGAATTTTGATTAATGAAATTTATTACAGATCTTCATGTTCATTCTAAATTTTCAAGAGCAACATCAAAAAATATGGATCTTGAAAATCTATATATTTCAGCTCAACTTAAAGGAATAACGGTTATCGGAACCGGCGATTTTACACATAATGGATGGTTTTCAGAAATAAAAGAGAAATTACAGCCGGCCGAGGAAGGACTTTTTAAACTAAAAGATGAATTATCTCAAAAATGCGATGAAAAAGTTCCATTATCATGCCGCAATAAAGTCCGCTTTCTTTTAACTTCAGAAATCAGCAATATATATAAGAAAAATAATAAAACCCGAAAAAATCATAATCTTATATTTATGCCTGATCTTGATTCCGTATATAATTTAAATTTAAAGTTAGATAAAATCGGTAACATAAAATCAGATGGAAGGCCTATTCTTGGTTTAGATGCCAGGGATCTTCTGGAGATAATTCTTGAAACATCAGAATCAGCACTCTTTATACCCGCTCACATATGGACCCCCTGGTTTTCGCTTTTTGGTTCAAAGTCAGGTTTTGATTCCATTGAAGAGTGTTTTGAAGATCTTTCTAATTATATTTATGCTGCGGAGACGGGTCTTTCTTCAGATCCACCGATGAACTGGAGGGTTTCAGGGCTGGACGGTCTTACGCTTGTATCAAATTCTGATGCCCATTCCCCTTTTAATCTCGGCAGGGAAGCGAATATTTTTAATACAAGCCTTTCTTATCCAAATATTATATCGGCAATAAAATCAGGTAATCCAGGAGAATTTTTAGGAACATTCGAGTTTTATCCTGAGGAGGGGAAGTACCATCTTGACGGACACAGAAAATGCAAAGTTTGTTTAAAGCCAAACCAGAGTATAGCAAATAACGGTTTGTGTAATGTATGTGGAAAACCCCTGACTCTCGGCGTATTATACAGGGTTGAAGAGTTGGCGGACCGACCCGAAGGTTTAAAACCGGAAAAATCACATCCATATTATAATGTTGTTCCTCTCGCAGAAATATTATCGGAAATTTTAAATGTAGGACCAAAATCTAAAAAAGTTCAACGAAACTATATGGCTGCGCTCGAATCACTTGGGCCGGAATTTAAAATACTACATAATCTTTCTATAAATAATATTGAAAAAGCGGGTATTCCTTTACTTGGAGAGGCCGTTAGTCGGATGCGCGAAAAAAGAGTTGCTGTCTTTCCCGGCTATGATGGGGAATATGGAAAGGTAAAAATTTTCAGACAGGGCGAGAAGGAAAAACTTTTAGGACAAAAACAACTGTTTGTTGTTCCTGAAGAGACAACTTCCCTTGTAGCAGACACTTTGGTTAAACCCTTAACGCATCAAAAAATCTGTAAAATTCCCAAAAAACCGGACCAAACAAAATATACTAAGCAAAAGCAAACAGCAGCTCCGCTTAATAAAGACCAGCTTAAAGCGGTTAAGCATAAAAAAGGCCCCTTGTTGATTGTAGCCGGCCCTGGCACAGGTAAAACACTTACACTCACACACAGAATCGCTTATATCATCACGGAAAGAAAGGTTTCGACCGGAAATATACTTGCTGTAACATTTACAAATAAAGCAGCTCAGGAAATGAGGGACAGGCTTTTGTTGTTAATGGATAGCTCAAAAAAGCTGCCGGAAGTTACTACATTTCATGCTTTTTGTTTTAAAATTTTAAAAGATCTGAATAACGATAAAAATTATACGATAATAGATGATTATGATCGAAAGGCACTAATAATAGAGGCAATAAAACAGGCTGAAATTAAAGGAGTTAAAGTTTCAACAAAGCCCTCAGCCCTGTTAAATATGATTGTTTTTGCCAAACAAAACATACTTTCTCCGCAAGATAATTTAAAAGAAATAAATGAGTCGGAAACAGAAGAGCTTTCAGCTATCTATAAGGAATATCAAAGCATTTTATCAATCCAGGGACTTTACGATTATGAAGATTTGATTTTTAATATAGTAAAGCTGTTAGAATCAGACATGGATTTTTGTAAAAAATATCAAGACAAATATAAATATATATTTATTGACGAATATCAGGATCTAAACCAGGGGCAATATAGAATTATAAAAGCCCTTACAAAGCCTGACAGTAATATATGTGTTATAGGTGATCCCGACCAGTCAATATATGGATTCAGGGGTTCGGATGTTCGTTATTTTAAGAGCTTTCTTAGAGACTACCCCGAAGCTAAGGTTATAAATCTAAATCAAAACTATCGATCAACCGAAACCATACTTGAGGCGTCATATCAGACCATAAAAAACCATAGAGATTTCAATGTATTAGGTTCGGCCGCACGTGTTTATTCTGATATTAAAGGTACAAAAACAATAAACATCATTGAGCTTGTTTCGGAAAAGGCCGAGGCCGTAGCTATTGGCAAGATAATCGAAAAAATGGTGGGAGGAATTGGATTTCATTCTATTGACTACGGAAGCGTTGATAGTTCTTGTACAAAAAAACAGATGGGTTTTTCTGATTTTGCCGTGTTGTTTAGATCCTGGATTCAAAGCAAGATCATTGCAGATGTTTTTGATAATGCCAATATTCCATATCAGATAATAAGCAGAGAAAATGCTTTTAATTTAAAGGGTGTTTCGGAGCTGTTATCTTTTTCGAAAATAATTGACGATAAAGGTTCTTATATTGATTTTGAAAGAATTATAGATTTAACAAAACCAGGTATCGGTAAAAAAAACCTAATAATATTCAAAACATGGTGTTATAAAAACAAATTTTCGCTTAAAGAAGCTATGTTAAAAACTTGTCGTTTTCCTGTTGATGGTATGAGCAGGTCAAGCCAGCAGAAGCTTTATGGTTTTATTAATAACATCTTAAAAATAAAAGAAAAGATTAAAGATTTGAGCCTTGAGGAAAAACTTTTGTATTTATCTGAAAAAACAAAAATCAAAGATATAATTACAGAACAAGCCTTAAACAACACAATTGTTGTGACACGTAATCCGGATGTAAAATCCAGCGACTTTTTTTCATCAATAGCGCTTCATACAGATACGGATATTTATTCCTCCCGGGCAGAAAAAGTCTCACTGATGACCATGCACACAGCCAAAGGTCTTGAGTTTCCGGTGGTTTTTATTGCCGGTAGCGAAGATGGGTTTATGCCAATGAAAAGATATGGAGATGAAGAACCGGACATTGACGAAGAAAGAAGGTTGTTTTATGTAGCAATGACTCGTGCAAGAGAAAAACTTTATTTTACATATGCAAAAAAACGCAGGGTTTATGGAAAGATGATTGCAAGAGAGGTCTCTCCGTTTATAAACGATATAGAAATGAGCTTAATAAAACATGAAGAGAGCCATTTTAAAAAAACAAAAAAGAAAACCGGCACGCAGTTGAAATTGTTTTAATCCACAGATTACGCAGATTTCACAGATCGAAGCCCTCAACAATTTCTCAATTTGGGTTTAAATTTTCGACTGTTTGATAGAATAGATAGGGAGCTTAGATATGAATATTGCTGATGAAACAACGGCTAAGGAAGCTATAGATATGTGGCGCAACAAAGACCCAAAAGAACAATTACGACAAATTCGACTATCAATTGAAACCCTGGAACTAAACCAGATGCATTATGAAAATAGAGGAAACGAGAAAGGAGTTATAAGATCTGAAAACGCAATAGATATACTGATCCAGAGAAGAAAAGAAATAGAGTCCGAATTATAACTCACATGTATTTTTTACTCGACCCGCACCAACCTTTTGCGCATCAAGGACTTGCGAAAAGCACATGAAAAAGACTTTTGATATAAAAGTTTTCATATCAGGCAGAGAATTCTGTTGTGAGGAGTGTTATGGAAATCTTGGACGAAAGGCCTGGATTACACTCGTAAAAGACAAAGGAGCGCTCTGTTTATCATGCGCTGACCTTGATCATCTTGTATTTTTGCCGGCTGGTGATGCTGCGCTGACGCGACGTGCACGAAAACATTCAACCTTATCGGCTAGTGGTCTTAAAGTGGAGCCGCGCCCGAAAACGATATGAAAGACAAGGTCTTCTTGTCGAAGTCGAGGCGCTTGAACAGGCCGAACAAGAATGTCTCGCTGACAGTGAGGTTAGAGCACGCCGAGGAGAACGTGCCGCAGCACAGCGGGCCGAGCTCGATCAACAATACATAGAGCAGTTTGCCCGACAAGTACGTAAACTTTTTCCTGGGTGCCCGCCTGGAAGGGAATTGAGCATTGCCGAACACGCTTGTCTGAAATACAGTGGCCGTGTCGGTCGTTCGGCAGCAGCCAAATCATTTGACAAGCAAGCCATTCAATTGGCTGTAATCGCACATATTCGACATGCTGAGACAAAATATGATTTCTTTCTTGCAAAAGGGTACGATAGATTTGATGCACGAGCCGCAGTAAAAGATTCAGTCGATCAGATCCTGATGCAGTGGAGAGAACTCGACTGAAAAACACTACCAAAACCAGCTCGAAGAAATTTAAATTATTAATAGTTTCAATTTGAATTTGATGTTTAGTCAGAGAGCGACTTGGCTATTTATAATATAAAGAGATAATTGCTAATATAAAAAATAAAAATGTTGCTACTATATAACCAACAAGAAGAAGAAAATATATCCTTGATGGATACAGTCGATTGTTTTCGGCTTGATGCTAATAGAAAAATTAATCCGGCCACACGATCAAAATTTGGTCAGTTTATGACAAATGCTTCTGTGGCTAACTTTATGGCCTCACTTTTTGCTAATATGTCAGGTGAAATTCGCTTGTTAGATGCTGGAGCCGCTGTTGGTTCTCTCACGGCTGCTTTTATCCAGGAAGCGTGTAATCGCCAAGAAAAACCAAATACAATTAATGCCACGGTTTATGAAATTGAACCGATATTTTTTGAGCATTTAAAAGAAACATTATCTAACTGTAAAGAACTGTGCTCTTTAAATAATATATTCTCTGATTTTACTTTTTTCAAAGATGATTTTATTGAGACAAACAGTAATTTGCTTTCAAATACTTTGTTTGATAAAAATAAATTAAAGGAATATTCTCATGTTATACTAAATCCTCCCTATAAAAAAATACTATCATCATCAAAGCAACGAAAGCTTTTGAGTAGAATCGGCATAGAGACGTCAAATTTATATACAGGTTTTTTGGCGATCGCCATCAACTTACTACAAAATAATGGCGAAATGGTGGTGATCGTTCCTCGTAGCTTCTGTAATGGTCCGTATTTCAAGCCATTTAGAAAATTATTACTTTCCACTACCGCATTTAAACATATACATGTTTTTGGGTCTAGAAAAAAGGCTTTCAAAGAAGATGATGTTTTGCAGGAAAATATTATTTTCCACGCGATAAAAGGGGGAATAAAAGACAAAGTAATGATAACATCCAGTCATGGTCCCCAATTTGAGGATATGACACAACGTTCTGTTTCTTATGATAAAGTAATAAAACCTAACGACGCAGAAAAATTTATACACATTGCTACATCCGATATGGATCAATACGTAGTTGATCGTATTTCCACATTTAACAACTCCCTTGAACATCTTGACATAAAAGTATCCACAGGCCCTATAGTTGAGTTCAGATTAAAAGAAGATTTGTGCAAAACTCCAGAGGAAAATACAGCCCCCATTTTATATCCTTTGCATTTTAATCTTAAAAGAATCGAATGGCCCAGGGAAAGCAAAAAACCAAACTATATTAAAATATCAAAAAATAGTAAAAAAGGGCTTTGGCCTAATAAAGGATATTTTGTACTCACTAAACGATTCACTGCAAAAGAAGAAAAAAAACGTATCGTCGCTGTTGTCTATGATTCCTCGCTGCCCGGCGAACTAATCGGTTTTGAAAACCATCTGAATGTTTTTCATAAGGGGCAAAAAGGTCTTTCAAAAAATATAGCATACGGCCTGTCAATTTATCTTAATAGCACTCTGGTTGATAAATATTTCCGTTTATTTAGCGGACATACGCAGGTAAATTCAACAGATTTGAGGTCGCTTTATTATCCTCCGTTACATGTACTCGAATCTCTTGGAAGTAAAATAGGCGGGAATTATCCAAATCAACACAAAATAGATGCATTAATTAATGAGGAATTAATACAAATGACTGACAAGGAAGGATTTGATCCAGTTGTAGCGCAACAAAAAATTGACGAGGCTTTAGAAATAGTTAAGGCTCTTGGCCTTCCTCGTGGACAACATAATGAAAGATCTGCCTTGACATTGTTAGCTATTCTAAATTTACGTCCAGAGTTAAGCTGGAAAAAATCAGAAAGGCCATTAATGGGCATCACACCTATCATGGATTGGTGTCGCAACAATTATGGTAAAGAGTATGCGCCAAATACTCGTGAAACATTTCGAAGACAGACAATGCATCAGTTTGTTGATGCCGGCATAGCCGTCTATAATCCTGATCAACCGGATAGGCCGGTGAATAGCCCTAAAACATGTTATCAAATTAGTTCTGAAGCCTTTGATGTTATCCTGACATTCGGCACTGATAAATGGAAAAAAGCTCTGGCAAAACATCTCTCACAAAAGGAAACTCTTATCCAGCGTTACGCAAAGGAACGGGATATGCAAATGATTCCCGTTGAATTGGCTAAAGGAAAAGAAATTAAGTTAACTCCTGGAGTTCACAGCCGGCTTATAAAGGACATCATAAAAGAGTTCGGGCCGCGCTTTGCCCCTGGAAGTGAAGTGGTTTATGTTGGGGATACAGGAGATAAAACAGGTTACTTTCAAAAAGACAGGCTGGAAGAGTTGGGAGTTGAGGTCGACAGGCACGGTAAAATGCCGGACGTTGTTCTCTATTACCCGGCAAAAAACTGGCTGCTTCTTATAGAAGCTGTAACCAGTCATGGACCAGTTGATGCCAAGAGACACAGTGAACTATCCAGACTTTTTGAGACGGCTGTGCCCGGACTGGTTTATGTTACAGCATTTCCGGACAGAGCAACAATGGGGAGATACCTTGCTGAAATATCATGGGAAACAGAAGTATGGGTGTCTGAAGCTCCAACACATATAATTCATTTCAATGGAGAAAGATTTTTAGGCCCATATGAATAAAAATAATGGCCTTATGATCTGCCAAAATCCATCGAAAGTTATAGTCAGGAAATCGACGTTCCATAAATGCTTTACCTTCTTTTTTTGACAAGATTAACAGGATGGACTGGATTAAAGCGCCATTGTATAGTAAATTAAAAACATGGGCTTGAGAATAATAGGGGGTGAGTTAAAGGGAAAAAAGCTTTATACGATACCCGGAACTTTAATAAGGCCGACATCCGACCGGTTGCGCGAGTCAATATTTAACATACTCTCTTACCTGGTTAAAGAGGCGGTTGTTCTGGATCTGTTTGCCGGAACCGGAGCGCTCGGTATTGAGGCATTGAGTCGCGGGGCAGACTCCGCAGTGTTTATAGACAATAATAAGAAGGCCTTATCAGTAGTTGAACGTAACATACAATCATGTGCAGTTGACAACATGTCCCAAATTATCAGATGGAATATACTTAAGAATTTAAACTGCATAAAGTCAGTTGATTCAAAATTTAATCTTGTTTTTATGGATCCTCCTTATAATAAGGGCATGATAAAACCGACCCTGATTAATCTTCATGAAAGCGGGTCTCTTGGAAAGGATGCCTGTATTATCGTTGAGCATACTCCCCTTGAGCCTGTTCCGGAAGATTACAAGCAGTTTGAACTTACAGATCAAAGAAAATATGGGAAAACGCTTATTTCATTTATTGTAACTACTCAGGTTGGTTAGGCTGAAGGCTGAAGACTTTTAGGGAAAAGACTCCCAGAAGCCAATATTTTCTTAAAGCGGCCGGAAATTTTGTCCCAAACATAGAGAATAACACTCAGGAATCATCTGTTTCCTATAGCCTATAGCCTTCAGTCTAAACACCTGAGAAGTTACTCTTTTATTTAAAAAAAGGATTGAGAATCAATGGAAAGAACAGCCATATATCCTGGTTCATTTGACCCTGTTACAAACGGTCATGTAGATATTGTAGAAAGAGGGCTTAAGATTTTTGACAGAATTATTGTAGCAATATTGCGTAATCCGGCAAAAGAGGCTCTGTTTACTGTTGAAGAGCGGAAGGAAATGATAGAAACAAGCTTAAACAGAAATTCTAACGTTGAAATAGATGTTTTTGATGGGCTACTTGTCGATTATGCAAAAAAGAGGAACGCCGTCGCAATACTGCGCGGAATGCGGGCTGTGTCTGATTTTGAATATGAGTTTCAACTGGCTCTGATGAACCGCAAGCTTAACAGGGAAATTCAAACTGTTTTTCTTATGACCGGCCTCAGGTGGATTTTTATCAGCTCATCCATAATAAAAGAAGCCGCAAGCTTTGGCGGCAACATCAATGGCATGGTGCCTCCAATAGTAAGCCGGAAATTAAAAGAGAAATTCGGTTCCATCTCTTCTGCCGATAAATAGCTATATCCCGAAGGAAACAAGCGAGGATGAAAAAATGACCATCTCTCTCTCAAAAAACGCAATATTTGTATTGGAAAAGAGGTATCTGAAAAAAGACAGCAATGGAAATATTGTTGAGACACCGGATGAGCTGTTTGCAAGGGTAGCGAAGAGCATTGCCGCTGCAGATAAGATATTTGATTCTAAAGCCGACGTTAATAAGACTGAAAAAAATTTTATGCAGTTATTGACCAGTCTCTGGTTTATACCCAACTCTCCAACCCTTATGAATGCAGGAAGGCGCCTCGGACAGTTGGCTGCTTGTTTTGTTCTTCCTGTGGAAGATTCAATTGAGAGCGTTTTTGAAACATTGAAACATACCGCCATGATTCATAAAAGCGGGGGTGGTACCGGCTTTTCATTTTCTCGTCTCCGTCCGGAAAAAGATGTTGTTTTGTCTACAGCAGGAATTTCAAGCGGTCCCATTTCATTTATGAATGTTTTTGATGTTGCAACCGAGACCGTTAAGCAGGGTGGTACCCGAAGAGGGGCTAATATGGGTGTTCTCAGGGTGGACCATCCGGATATAGAAGCCTTTATTGAGTCAAAAAACGATCCCACCAGATTAAACAATTTCAACATATCAGTTGCTTTAACCAGGACATTCATGGAGTCACTTGAAAAAGATTCGGAGTATGATCTTGTCAATCCGCGGACAGACCTGGTTGTTAAGCGCATTTCCGCCAGACAGATATTTGACAAGATAGTTGGTTCAGCATGGCAAACCGGAGAGCCGGGAATAATATTTATTGATCGTATAAATGAAAACAATTCCACTCCTCTTCTGGGAGAAATTGAGGCGACAAATCCTTGCGGGGAACAGCCGCTTTTGCCTTACGAGTCATGTACACTGGGCTCAATTAATCTTTCAAATATGGTAACCAAAAATACCGTTAATAAGAAGCGGCTTAAAAAAACAGTTCATTTGGCAGTTCATTTTCTTGATAATGTCATAGAGGTAAATAAATATCCTCTTTCACGCATCGAAAAAATGAGCAAAGGTGCAAGAAAGACAGGGCTTGGTGTGATGGGATTTGCCGACATGTTGATAAAACTGGGCATACCATATGATTCGGAGGAGGCAGTTTTACAGGCCGAAGATATTATGTCTTTTATATCGCAGGAATCAAGATTGGCTTCTGCTGCCCTGGCTGAAAAGCGTGGGAATTTTCCTTATTACAAAGGAAGTATTTTTGATAACCCTTCCACAGCATATATGAGAAATGCTACAACCACCACAATTGCTCCAACAGGTACAATAAGTATTATTGCAGGCACCTCCAGCGGGATTGAACCTGTTTTTGCAGTAGCATATATAAGGCGAGTGCTGGATGGAAAATCGCTTCACGAGATGCATCCACTGTTTATTAAAAAGGCCAAAGCCGAAGGATTTTACAGCAAGGAGCTTGCTGAAGAAACAGCAAGAACCGGTTCAGTTCAACACATAGACGCGGTCCCTGATCATATAAAAAGATTATTTAGAACATCCCATGATATTTCTCCCGAGTGGCATATAAAGATGCAGGCAGCTTTTCAGAAATATACTGACAATGCTGTTTCAAAAACGGTGAACTTTCCTGTTGACGCCACAATAAATGATGTAGAAAAAGTATATAGTCTTGCTTACCAGAGTGGTTGTAAGGGTGTAACCATTTATAGAGATGGAAGCCGCAGAGGCCAGGCTATGAGTATCGGCAACGGAAAAGGTCTTTCTGTAAAAATTGCCCCCAGGCCCAGACCGGAACGCACGTATGGTGTTACAGAAAGAATAAGCACGGGCTGCGGAAGTCTTTATGTTACCATCAACTCCGACCGGAAAGGAATGTGTGAGGTTTTTGCTCAGATGGGAAAAACCGGCGGTTGCGCATCATCCCAGATAGAAGCCGCCGGCCGCATGATTTCTCTTGCATTACGGTCAGGCGTAAAGATAGATGCTATCGTAAAGCAGCTTATAGGCATCCGGTGCCCTTCTCCTGCATGGCAAGATGGCAAAATGGTTCTTTCCTGTCCTGATGCAATTGCACAGGTTTTGAAGAAATTGACCAATTCTAATTTTGTTGAGAGAGAAACCATGATGTGTGTATGCCCGGAATGCGGCGGAATAATGTCACATGAAGAGGGCTGCATAATTTGTCGTTCCTGCGGATTCACAAAATGCAGTTAGCTCTCAACGGCAAACACCTTGTTGCGGAACGAAGATGCTTTTACCAAGGCCGAGGTGTGTTTTTGACTTGTTTGTTAAGCGTGAGACACTGTTCAGGCTCATGCTGTTTAAGCAGCATTATCTATTTGAGGCGGTTCCGGCCAGACTTTTTTTAAGAATCTGGATTTCAGTTTATCGGCAAATCAGTATGAGCTTAAGATATTTTTCAATAACATCTGCGCAAACAAATGTCAACTAATGCGCAAGTCCTCAAGACACCAGTTATATAGGCTTTCAGATAATTAATTTAACAAGGCCAGAAGGAGGAAGGCGTATTAGTTATACGTCGACGACTGATAACACAGTGAAATTCTTTATCTGAAAGCCTATAGATTAAGTTCGACCAATTCCGCGTCCAAAGAACTTCCACGTAGATGAAGCAGAGCAACTGTAATTGGCGCTCTAAACGGCCCAGCCGTGCCCGGGTTCAAAAAAAGCACATTGCTTTTTTTGTCTATAGATGCCAGGTGGGTATGACCATATATAACAGCGTTAAAGCCTGCTGCAGCGGGATCTATGTCCAGTTCATGTGCATTATGAAGCACGTAGAGCAAGAATTTTCCGATCTCGACAACCTCTGTTTCAGGGAGGTAGTGTGCCCATCCGCCCACGTCCATGTTTCCTCGCACAGCATAGACCGGACTAATCGCTCGCAAAGTTTCAAGCACCTCATGCTTACCGATGTCGCCTGCATGAATAATCAAGTCGGTACTTTCGAGAACTTTGATTGCCTCAGGTCTCAAGAGACCGTGCGTGTCCGAGATGACACCAACGAGATAGTCATCAGCGCTCTGTGATTTTATTGACATTACAAGTAATTCCTTAGTGCCTGATGAATAGCGTTTTATCTTTTGTTCAGTTGAGCGTAAAAGCTTGACCTGCCCGTACAGCATAACAAAAAAATATAAAGAATCAAGCTGTTAATGGAAAGGAGGTGATGGGCAAAACGTGGTTGAAAAAACTAACCGGCGGTGTTAATGAAGCCGTCAAGCAGGAGGCCATGAAATCCAGAAAATTTGAAATAAAGGGTGTGGGCGAAATCCTTTTGGAACGTAGTAGACGTGCTAAACATATCAGCCTTTCGGTTAGACCGTTCAAAGGTGTGAGAGTTGCTGTGCCCTGCAGCGTATCATTTGATAAGGCAGAAAAAGTGGCTCATTCAAAGGCCGGCTGGATAAAAAAACATCTGGATCAGATGAAGTTGTTTGAGCAGGAATCTACAGAGCTTAAAAAAAATAATCATATCGACCGAAAAAAAGCAAAAAAACGCTTGGTCAAGCGGCTTAATGAACTATCTGAAAAGCACGGTTTGACCTATAACAAGGTTTTTGTGAAAAACCAGAAAACCAGATGGGGTAGTTGTTCAGGAAAAAACAACATTAATTTGAACGTCAATCTGGTAAGAATCCCATATGAATTGATGGATTATACCATCCTGCACGAACTGCTTCATACCCTGATAAAGGACCACAGCAAGCGGTTTTGGGATGAACTGGATAAGTTGGTTGTGGATGCAAAGAAATTGGATAAAGAACTTAATAAATATAACATGTTGTTAATATAAGATTTAAAAGAAAAATTTTATTATCGCAAAGCCCGCTACAAGTAAGACCACAAATGTAATGGCAAGTATATTGAAATACTTGTCAATAAAGGTTTTAATCTTGGGGCCGAAAAGATAGATAAGCCATGCCACCAGAAAAAAACGTGCTGCTCTTGAAATTGCCGATGCAATTACGAAAACTGTAAAATTTATATCAAATGCCCCGGCGGATATTGTGAATACTTTATAGGGAATTGGTGTAAATCCTGCGATACCTATAGCCCAGGCGTCGTATTGCATGTATAGGTCCTTGATATATTGCATTTTGTGGGTCAGGCCGTAAAACTGGATGATCTTTTCGCCCACAGTAATCATAAACTGCCATCCTATTAAATAGCCGAAGCATCCGCCTATCAAGGATCCTGCAGTACAAATCAGAGCATATTTAAATGACTTTTTTGGAATAGATACAGCTAAAGCTATTAGCAATACATCCGGGGGTACGGGGAAGAAGGAAGATTCGCTAAGCGCGAGTAGAAATAATGCCCATGATCCATAGGGGGTTTCCGCCCAATGGAGAACCCAGGAATAAAGGCGACGAAGCATTTATTGATCCCTCCATCCATGCTCACCAACAAGCTTGACAAACCTGCATCCGCCCATGTTTGTTTTGAGAATACCTTCCTCATCCTTGTAAAGCCTGATTAAATCCTGGGAATATTGATCTCCTACCGGTAAAACCATTCGTCCACCCACGGATAGCTGATTAACCAGCACCTCGGGTATTTCCGGAGCGCCGGCGGTAACAATAATAGCATCAAAAGGACTTTCATCAATCCATCCCGAGGTGCCGTCGGAATATTTGGTAACAATATTGTGATAGCGAAGTTTGTCAAAAAGCCTGCGCGTTTTAACAAAAAGGGGGTGAATTCTTTCTATTGTGTATACACGGAATACAATTTCAGCGAGGATTGCTGCCTGATATCCTGACCCTGTTCCAATTTCAAGCACTCTGTCATCTTTGTTTAGTTGCAGTGCCTGTGTCATTTCAGCAACAATATATGGTTGTGAGATGGTTTGCTGTTCGCCTATGGGCAGGGGGAAATCACCATAAGCTTGATCCATTAGGGCTTCGCTTACAAAAAGATGCCTTGGAACTTTGCGCATGGCCGCAAGGACGTAAGTGTCTGTTATTCCGCGCGCTTCAATCTGTTTTTTAACCATTGCTTCACGTAAGCGCTCATATTTTAAAGAATTTGCTGGCATAATTAATTTTAGTTATCAAATCAAAGGGTTTGCGTCAAGGATTTATATGCTGAAGATTTATTCTTGTCTATAGCGAATGCGTGTATTATATGCAAAAAACAAAATAATTCTTTTATTTTTTATTTCAGGAAAAATTTATGAGGAGCGAAAAACATCTAATAGTATCTTTTGTATTAACTCTCCTTATTATTGGCTTTGGTACGGCTGGTTACATGGCTATAGAAGGCTGGGAGATTTTAGATGCTTTCTATATGACTGTAATTACGATGGGCACCGTTGGATACAACGAGGTCCATGAAATTAGTAAGACGGGACGATTATTTACCGTTTTACTTATCTTCTTTGGAGTTGGTTACTTTGTGTATCTAGCGGGTGTAGTGGTACAATTTATGGTTGAAGGAAGAATGAGAGCCATATTGGGGAGGAGAAGATTGGATAAAAAAATTGATCGATTAAATAACCATTATATTGTTTGCGGATATGGACGTATTGGAAGGGTCCTCTGTAAAAATTTACAAAGAAAGCCGCTTGACCTGGTTGTTATAGAGAAGGACAGAGAGCTGATTCCGGTAATGGATGAAGATAAAGTTCTCTATGTGTGCGGGGATGTATCGGATGAGGCAAATCTTATTAAGGCTGGAATAAAGCGGGCAAAAGGACTTGTTGCTGTATTGGCTACTGATGCGGACAATGTGTTTCTTGTCTTGACGGCAAGACAGCTTAATCCGGATATTCATATAGTTGCACGGGCGTGCCATGTCGAATCAAAGGCGAAATTACGGGCAGCCGGGGCAAACAATGTTGAATCCCCATATGAAATGGGTGGTGTAAGTATGGCTCAGAGGATACTTCGTCCCACGGTGACAAACTTTCTTGACCTTGCTTTTGCATACAAACGTAAAGACATTCAGATGGAGGAGATACCAGTAAGTCCGTCCTCTGCTCTATCAAACGTTATGTTGAAAGATTCAGGTATCAGGCAGCAGTTTAATCTTATAATAATTGCAATAAAGAAGTCAGATGACAGCATGTTGTTTAATCCTTCTTTTGAAACGCTTATCAAAGCCGGAGATACCGTTATAGCGGTAGGGGAAGAAGCAAATCTAAAGAAGCTGGAAGATATATTGAATCCATAGAGAGCAGGGATCGGGGACCAGGGATCAGGGGTCGGGGAATGAGGAGCTTTATCACCAAGCAATTTTGCAACATGAAATCTGTCAATTGTAACAATGCGATTAAATCTATCAACATCTTTGATTAATGCTTTAAGAGCCGAAAAATAGCTTGCTCTCATATCAATTGTAATACCTTCAAGAGATAATAAAATTTCCTCTGGGATACTTTGCAGAAATGGTAGAATGTCATCTCTTGAATTTCCATCAATCACACCCAATATTTTGACTTCCTTATTGATACTAAGGTTTTGAAACAATAGTCACAATCATCAAAAAAGTTGCTGATGAAATTTTTGATAGAGTCACTCGTTCAGGTATTCAAAAGGAAGTTGAGGGTGAAATTAGTTCTAAATTAAAAGAGCCCGGTCCTGAATATACCGAAGAAGAAAAAAATGAATTTGTTTTCAATACAATTGATGATAAAGATGAAAAAATTTCCGGCAGGCTTTTAATATCAGATGGCAGTGTATTGATCAAACAGCTCGAACAAGTGGTTAAAAAAGCAGTAAAAATGTGATCCTAATAATTCCTATCACCAGCTTTTTCGAACCTTTACACCACATGAATCCAGGTATGTCTTAATCTCTGAAACAGTATATGTGCCATAATGAACCATTGACGCAATAAGCGCCGCATCGGCTTTTCCTTTAGTCAGAACTTCGCAAAGATGCTCGGGTTTTCCGGCACCCCCTGATGCGATTACAGGAATACTAACATTCTCTGAAATAAGAGAGGTCAGTTTCAGCTCATAGCCATCCTGAGTTCCATCTGCATCTATAGAATTTAAACAAATCTCTCCTGCGCCAAGTTTTTGTGCTTTAACTGCCCATTTCAGCGCATCAATACCCATATACTTTCTTCCTCCATTGATTACTATTTCATAACCGGAAGGAATTTTTACACTTTCCCCAACATATTTTACATCCATACCAAGAACTATACACTGGCTCCCAAAAATTTCGGCTCCTTGAGATATAATTTCAGGATTTTTAACTGCTGCTGAATTAACACTTACCTTTTCAGCCCCGGCCAAAAGTACATTTCTCATGTCATCTACGTCACGTATCCCTCCGCCGACTGAGAAAGGTATAAATATTGTCTCAGCCACACGTCTTACCACATCAATCATGATATTTCTTTTTTCGTGAGATGCAGTAATATCGTAAAAAACAAGCTCGTCTGCGCCGGCTTCATAGTAGAAAGAAGCCATTTCAACGGGATTTCCAATATCCACATTATTCTCAAAACGTATGCCTTTTGTTGTTTTTCCTTCACGAACGTCAAGGCATGGGATTATGCGCTTACTTAACATATTTTTTTCCTGCAGAATTATATAAGAATATAAAACAAAGCTATATAACCCAATAAAATCATACTATAGTCGTTAAGCTTATCAGCTAAGAGCTCGCCCGAAGGGCTCTAACTTGGATTCCACATGCAGAAATTTTTCAGCAAAGACAACCCGGGTCTCCCGCTTTTTTCAGGATGAAACTGGGTGGCAATTATGTTATTGAATCCAATAACCGATGCAAAAGAAATTCCGTAATCTGTTGTACCCAGAATATGTTCTGAATGGTTCGGATTCGGATAGTATCCATGAACAAAGTAGAATTCATCATCCTCATGCAAATTCGAAAGAACCGGATGTTTTTTAATGTTTTCCAAGCCGTTCCACCCCATGTGAGGAATTTTTAACCGGCTGCCATCTTTGGATTTAATATCCGGCGGAAATGCCTTAACAAATCCATCTATTATCTTAAGACAAGGTGTTTCATTTTCTTCGCTATATTCCATGATTATCTGAGTGCCGAGACATATGCCAAGTATTGGTTTGCCGTCAATAACCGCCTGTTTTATAACTAAATCCAGCCCAAGACGTTTCAAGCTATTCATAGCAGCGCCGGCGGCGCCGACTCCGGGGAATATTATCCGCTCCGAACCAGCTATTGTTTTTACGTTATTTGTAACAATGCACTTAAAACCTAAATATGAAACAGCCCGTTCCACACTTGCAAGGTTGCCCGCATCATAGTCTATAATAGCAATCATATTAATGGATACTCGCTTTTATTTAGTGGCTGAACCGCTACCTTTTCTTTTGGCTTCTTCCCATAATTCATTCATTTCACCCTGAGAAACAGATTCTATTTTTCTCCCGCTTTTTAATATAACCTTCTCCATATATTTAAAACGAGTTTCAAATTTTTTAATGGAATCTGTCAGAGCATTTTCAGGATGAATGCGTGCAAATCTGGCTACATTTACAAGAGTAAATATAACATCTCCAATTTCTATTGCCAAGCTTTCTTGATTTTCACTTGATTCATTTAATTCGGTCTTTAATTCAGAGCATTCTTCTTCAACTTTCTGCATAACATCTGAAATATTATCCCAGTCAAATCCCACCCTTGCTGCACGCTCTGAAATCCTGTAAGCACGCCTCAAAGCGGGAAGGCCCGAAGGGATAGAATCCAATATCGATTTATTTCCACTATGTGTTTTTTCATTCATCTTAATCCGGTGCCACTGTTTTCTTAAATCATCAGAGCGGCTGACCTTACTATCACCAAAAACATGAGGATGACGACGTATCATTTTTTCTTTATTTACAGAAGCAGCGTCTTCTATATTAAAAGAGCCCATCTCCTGGAACAGCTTGGCGATAAATAGAATATGAAACAAAACATCTCCCAGTTCTTCGCAGATATCATCGGTATTTCCTGATTCAATTGCTTCTAAAAGCTCATATATCTCTTCTACAAGATAAACCGACATGGAACGGGGTGTCTGCTTTTTATCCCATGGGCATCCGTTTTCACCTCTTAACGTGTCAATAAGTTTATTTAAAGCATTTATTCCCAAACTTATCCCTTACAACTTTTAATAAATAGATGAGTGCGAAACTTGGAATGGATTATATAATTAGGGGGAATAGTTAGCTTTTCTTCCAGTCCTTTTTTAATTCCTCAATTTTAGATACAAATTGATGTTTCATATCTTTAGGAATTACTTTGGCCATCTTTTCAGAAATAAATGAAACATGGGGGGAAAGCATAGAGTCTTTGACTATCGGTGCCCCCTTTGGAAGGAAGGCGGTAAGAGCTATCAACAAAACAGAAGCGATTAATGTTGCCTTAATTATCCCAAATCCAGCTCCGCAAATACGATCAATCCAGCCTAAAAAAGCAATATTTAGAATATACTTGATTACCACCCCAACAATACTGATAATAAAGAAAACTCCGCAAAAAATAATCAAAAAGCTAACTACATAAAGGTACGATTTATCTGAAATCCATCCTGATAACAGTGTTGCAAATTCCATGTAATAGGTATAAGCTGCATAGAATCCTCCTAACACACCAATTATCGAAGATATTTCCTTGATAAAACCTCTAAAAAAACCCCTTATCAGGCAAAATCCAAAAATAATTACAATCAAAATATCAAACTGATTCATCGCGTCCCTTTAAAGTAAAATAGCAACAAAAAGACAACTATTTGTTTTAACACGTTTTTAAATGCAAAAAATTGTTCAGCTTAGGTTAAATTAACAAAGCGCATTTTATGAGTCAAGGTGTTTTTATTTGAAGGCTTTAGTCATAAAATGCAGTTTGCATTATCTAAAAAAGTTATGATAGGTTAAAAATATAAGTTTAGCTATTTATTGGAACGTTGGAGCTGAAATACAAAAACGCGACATGGATGAAATCTCAAGTAATAAGCAGGTAAAACTGACTTTTTCAGATATAGATCTGACAAAACAGCTTTTCGGCGAACATAACGGTAATCTTCAAAGAATAGCTGAAGCAATAGGCATAACGATCCACGCAAGAGGAAGCACTGTTATTATTCAGGGCGACAGCATTGCAACAAACCTGGCCAAAAACATACTAAATCAGCTTTACGGCCTTTTAAAGGAAAAGCTTCCTGTTTATCCCAGCGATATTGATTATGCGGTAAGGGCTCTTTGTTCTGATGATAATATCAAGCTTAAAGATATCTTTCTGGATAAAGTGTTCATTTCATCAAAAAAACGCTTTATTACACCCAAAAATCGTGCGCAAAAAGAATATATTGATGCTATCCGCAAGTATGATATGGTTTTTGGAATAGGGCCTGCGGGAACAGGCAAAACATATTTGGCTATGGCTATGGCTATGGCTGTTTCAGCTCTTTCAAAAAAACAGATAAACCGAATAATTCTCACGAGGCCGGCAGTTGAAGCTGGTGAGACTCTGGGGTTTTTGCCCGGTGACCTGGCGGAAAAGGTTGATCCGTATCTAAGACCTCTTTATGATGCGCTTCACGATATGATGCGCTTTGAAAGGGTTTCCAATCTTATACATCAAGGAATTATAGAAGTAGCACCCCTTGCTTTTATGCGTGGAAGAACCTTAAATGACGCCTTTATTATTTTAGATGAGGCGCAAAATACAACGTCTGAACAGATGAAGATGTTCCTGACTCGAATAGGTTTTAACTCCAAGACCGTAATAACCGGCGATATCACCCAGACAGACTTGCCGGTTAATAAACCTTCCGGACTCATAGAAACAAAAAATATTTTACAGGGAATAGATGGAATAAAGTTCGTTTTTTTCTCAAAAACAGATGTTGTTAGGCATAAATTAGTTCAGAAAATTATCAATGCGTATGAAGAGCTGGAAGCAAGTAAAAAAAATATTGATAGTTGAGAGTATATCTTTTATTGTAACTACTCAGGTTCAAGGTTAGAGGGCGATGAAGATTGAGTAGCCAACCGTAAACCTGAGTAGTTACGATGTGTTATGCGCAAAGCCTATAACTTCGAGACCTTTGAAAAAATGTTAAACTTTCAAAGCTCTCATTTCACTTCCGCATTATTTTATTCATAAACACAATAAATCCCATATGAATATAGAAAAAAAAAATAAAGCAATTAGAAATTTTTTTGCCTCAAGCAAATCTATTAGATGGTTCATTCTAATAGGTTTTACCATAATATTTACCATTATCCTTTATCCAACTCTTATAATAACAAAACATTCCTATAAGTTAGGAGATGTTGCTGAAAGAGATATTAAAGCACCAAAAGATTTTCTTATTGAAGATGAAGAAGCTACAGAGGAAAACCGTAAAAAGGCTGCTGAAGAGGTTTTAACTGTTTACGATAACGATGCGTCTCTTAGCGTAAAACTTAGCCGAAATGTAAAACAAGCTTTTGCTGAAATGGCCGATATTTTCGAAGAATACAAAGAAAATCAAGGCAATGTTTTATCAAATAAAGAGATAAAACCGTTATCATTAAATGAAAAACTCTGGCAGCTCAAAGAGAGCTTTGAGGAAAAAATCGGCATCACGGTAAGCGATGATGCATATAAAATTTTTATAGAAGAAAAGTTTTCAAGCAATATCGCCGATCTTATTTCCAGGATTCTAACAGGGATAATAAATAATGGAGTTGTCATTAACAAAGATATTCTTCTTAAAGAATCAGATAAAGGAATAATATTAAGGGATGTTGAAACAAAGACTGAAAAAGTCGTTTATGATCTTAAGTCATTCTATGGTACTGACCAGGCAAAAACAATGGTAAGAGTTATTGGTCAGCCCCTGCTCAAAGACATGAACTACAATTTGGTCAACCTTATTGTAGATTTTGTCCAAAAGCTAATACAGCCGAATATAACTCTAAACACAAATGAAACCGAAGAACGCAAAAAAAGAGCTGCTGCAGAAATCAAGCCGGTTCTTTACAAAATAAAAACAGGAGAAATGCTTCTTCGCGAAGGCGAAATAATAACCAAAGCTCAGCTTTTAAAGCTCGAAAATCTGCAGACCCAGACAAAAAAAGAACATATACTGGCAATTAGTATCGGTGCAGCTATGATAATGCTGTGCCTGCTTGTCTTAACTTACATCCTTCACATTAATCATAACAAACGATTTGCACGCAATCATAATAAAAATCTAATGGTTATGGCCTGTATGCTTATAATCATTTTATTGTTTGCAAGACTATTCGCACCATTATCCGAAGCACTGACCCAAAATTCGACTTTTGGAATTTCGCCTTCAGCAATTATTTTCAGTATTCCAATTGCCTCTGGTGCCATGACCATATGTTTGTTGCTATGCCTCAATATAGCAATACCCTTTGCTATGGTGGCTGCTGTATGCGCAACAGTAATTTTTCAAAACAGATTTGAAATTTTTATCTATTTCCTGCTTAACAGCGCAATGGCAGCTTACTGGATCCAAAATTGCAGGGAACGTAAAGTGTTTATTAAAACGGGCTTAAAGCTTGGATTGCTTAATGCAGTGCTTTCAACTGCAATCTCTTTTTATATTTCAGGCTTTTTAGGCTTCAAAATAATAGAGGTCTGGGCTTTTGCCTTTATGGGTGGTATCGTAGCCGGAATCGTTACAACAGGCATTGCCCCTCTTGTAGAAATAGTATTTGGCTATACAACAGATATTACGCTTCTTGAACTTGCAAATCTCGAAAGGCCGATTCTTCGCCGGCTAATGATAGAGGCTCCCGGCACCTATCACCATTCCGTTATTGTGGGTAACATGGTTGAAGCTGCTGCCGCTGAAATTGGTGCAAATCCATTACTTGCTAAAGCTTGCGGCTATTATCACGATATCGGCAAGATAAAGAAACCTTTGTATTTTATCGAAAACCAGAAAAACGGCAAAAACAAACACCACAAACTCGCTCCTTCCATGTCAAAACATATATTAGTTGCTCATGTAAAAGAAGGTGTTGAGATGGCAAAACAAAATAAACTTGGTCAAGTAATAACCGACACTATAAGGCAACATCATGGTACAAGCCTAATCGTTTACTTTTATGAAAAAGCAAAGAAACAAAAAGGCGAAGATGCTGTAAACCTTGATGATTTCAGATACCCCGGCCCAAAACCTCAAACAAAGGAAGCTGGACTTGTCATGCTTGCAGATGTTGTTGAAGCTGCCTCAAGGACTTTAGATAATCCCACGCCATCAAGGATTCAGGGACTTGTGCAAAATCTTATAAACAAAATTTTTTCTGATGGGCAGATTGATAACTGCGAATTAACATTAAAGGATTTGCATAAAATAGCGAAAACTTTTAATAGAATATTAAGCGGAATACATCACCACCGCATAGATTATCCTGAAAAATCCTCTTCTATCAATGGAAAGGTTAAAGATGAAAGTCCTGATAGACAACAGGCAAAACAATTACAAAGTTTCTCCGGAAATGATACGGAAAAAGGCTCAAGCCATCTTAAACGCCTTGGACTGTCCTGATGGAGAACTTTCTATCCTGGTCGTTAATGATTCCCTGATAGAGGCTCTAAACAAACAATATTTCAATCGATATGGCCCTACTAATGTTATAGCCTTCCCCATGCGGGAGGGCAAATTTACAAACATCTCGCCTCAATTGCTGGGCGATGTGGTTATATCTGTTGAAACCGCTTATCAAGAAGGAGTAAATGCGGGAATCAGTATGGAAGAGCGTTTTATACAGCTTTTGATTCACGGAGTTCTTCACCTGTTTGGCTATGATCATGAAACAACGGAGCAAGAAGCTCTTAAGATGGAAAAAAAAAGTGAAGAACTTATAAAGTTGATAGAAAAAATATAATAGTAGGGGCGATCCTTGTGATCGCCCTAATCAGGACGGTCTTTGTATTCGCCCTAATCAGGACGGTCTTTGTATTCGCCCTAATCAGGGCGATCACAAGGATCGCCCCTACTAATTTCATAATATGGAGGGTTTAATAATGGCAGGATTAGCTGTAAATGTTGATCACGTTGCTACTTTAAGAGAAGCCAGAAAAGTCAGCTACCCGGAACCTGTGGCGGCGGCTGTGCTGGCTGAACTGGCAGGAGCTGATGGAATTGTTGTTCATTTGAGGAAAGACAGGCGCCACATACAGGACAGGGATGTCAGGATTTTGCGAAAAGTTGTTCAGACCAAACTCATCCTGGAAATGGCTTCAACTTCTGAAATGGTTGGAATAGCTCTTGATATAAAGCCTGATCTTGTAACACTCGTACCTGAAAAGAAGGAAGAGCTTACAACCGAAGGCGGACTGGATCTCTTTGTCCACAAAAACTCAGTTGCCGAAACGGTTGGCATGCTACAGAACAATGGTATTCCTGTAAGTATTTTTATAGATCCGGAACCTGAACAAATCAAAGTCGCACATAAGATAAATGCCTCAACTGTTGAAATTCATACAGGAACTTTTTGTGACGCAACAACCCCCAAAAAAAGGGATCAAGCTTTTGACAAAATTGTTGATGCAGTTAAGCTGGCCTATAAACTTAAACTTAAAATAAATGCCGGTCACGGGATATGTTACAATACCATAAAGGCTTTCAAGGGTCTGTATGAAATTGATGAATTCAGTATAGGCCACAGCATAGTCTCAAGAGCCGTGCTTGTTGGAATGGAAAGAGCTGTCAAAGAAATGTCGGCGCTAATTAAAGAACTTTGAATTACTCAGGTTAATAGGCTGAAGGTGGAAGGCTGAAGGTAGAAGGCTGAGGGAAATAGATGAATCTCTATGTTTAGGACAAAATTTCTATTCGCTTCAATAAAATATTGGCTTCCGGGAGTCTTTTCCCTAAAAGCCTTCAGCCTTCCACCTTCAGCCTAAAACCTGAGTTTTTATACCTATGGAGTACAACATGTACCTTGTAACTGCTGGTGAAATGCAGGAAATGGATAGACAGACCATTGAATCATATGGTCTTCCCGGCAGAGTTCTTATGGAAAATGCCGGCCTGGGTGCAACACGAATACTATTAAGACAATTTAAAGGACTTATTAACAAAAAGGTCGGCATTGTAGCCGGACGCGGGAATAACGGCGGAGACGGTTTTGTAATGGCCCGATACCTTTCTCAAAAAGGCGTAAGTGTGACCGTATATCTCCTTGCCCAAAAAACTGTGGCTAAAGGTGATGCTGCTGAAAACTTAAACATTTTAGCCCCGCTCGACATTCCCGTAATAGAAATGCCGGATCAAAAATCTTTTTCAAAGCACAAAACTTCTATGCTTCATCAGGACATATGGATTGATGCCATATTAGGGACCGGACTAAAATCGGATGTCAAAGGATATTTCCGAAAAATTATCGAGTTTATTAACAGCTCAGAGAAACCTGTTTTTGCAGTAGATATACCATCCGGGCTTAATGCAGACACAGGGCAGCCTTGTGGTACCTGTATTCAGGCACATACAACAGCGACCTTTGCATTTGCCAAAACAGGTCATTTAATCTTTCCAGGAGCAACTTATACCGGAAATCTCGAAATAGTAGATATTGGTATACCTAACTATATTGTTGAAAGTGTGGGGCCCAGACAATTCCTTCTTACATCTGAGCTGGTCAGGGCTGCGCTGCAAAAAAGATCACCTGAAGCCCATAAAGGCAATGCAGGCCATCTCTTAATTATTGCAGGTTCGACCGGCAAAACCGGTGCGGCAGCCATGACGGCAATATCGGCAATGCGTTCAGGCGCAGGGCTTGTAACTCTCGGAATACCAAAAAGTTTAAACCCTGTTTTAGAGAGCCAGGTTCTTGAGGTAATGACGAGCCCTCTTCCGGAAGCCGAAGGCGGCATACTTGATGAATCGGCATTTGACGAAATTATGGATCTGATTGCCGGCAAAAAGTGCCTTGCTATTGGGCCGGGACTTGGAACTGCTTCCAACACTAAAAATCTTGTTATTCGGATTATTCAGGAATGCAGTCTGCCGATTATAATTGATGCGGACGGTTTAAATAACCTTATTGATAACATCAATATACTAAAAAACTTGAAGCACCCGGTTATATTGACCCCGCATCCTGGAGAAATGTCAAGATTAATAGGCAGGCCTGTAAGCTTTATTCAGAATGATCGGATAAATTGCGCCAGGAATTTTGCAAAAAAATTTAAAGTTCATGTTGTTCTTAAAGGAGCAAGAACTGTAATTGCCCACCCTGATGGAAAAGTCTTAATCAACCCCACCGGCAATCCGGGAATGGCTTCCGGCGGCATGGGGGATGTGCTAACCGGAATTATTGCAGGCTTTGTTGCACAGGGTTATTCTCCTGAATCAGCCACTCATGCGGGCGTCTATTTACACGGAGCTGCCGCTGATACGCTGCAAAAAAATATGGCTCCCTTTGGTTTTCTGGCAACGGAAGTTATGAACGCCATACCAGGGCAGATACAACATTTAATGTAACAGATCAGCCACTAAGGCACTAAGGCACAAAGAAGGGAGTGGCTAAAGTATTACCATTTTATTAATGCTAAACAAACTGATCCAAATAATAACCAATTCTCTTGATGAAACCCGGGCTCTTGGGGAAAAAACAGGAAAACACCTTGAGCCCGGAACTGTTTTGGCCTTAACCGGCGACCTTGGAAGCGGAAAAACTACATTTGTTCAAGGTTTAGCTAAAGGTCTCGATGTTCCGGATAATTATTACATAACAAGCCCAACCTACACTTTGATAAACGAATATCCCGGTCGATGTCATTTATTTCATGTTGATCTTTATCGCATAGAAAATTACGCTGATTTTGATGATATCGGCCTTTACGAAATACTCCGCAGTGACGGAATTGTAGCTATCGAATGGGCAGATAAACTTCCGAAAAATCTTCTTCCGGAATATTTGGCAATTCATATAGATATATTGAATAATGAATCACGAAAAATTAGTATGGCTGCGCATGGACTTAGAGAGGAAAATCTGATAAGAAGAATAAATAGGGAGAAGAGATGGGATTAATTGTTCAAAAATACGGCGGCACCTCTGTAGCTGATCTTGAGCGGATCCGTTATGTCGCGAATAGAGTTGCAAAAACCTTTGACAAGGGAAATAATGTAGTTGTAGTCCTTTCGGCCATGGCCGGCGTCACAGACGGTCTTCTCGATATGGCCGCCCGGATTACCGACTCTCCCGAAAAGCGTGAGCTTGATGTTCTGCTATCCACAGGAGAGCAGACAACCGCAGCCCTTCTATCCATAACATTAAAATCAATGAACTACCCTGCAAAATCATTGCTGGGATATCAGGCAGAAGTTTTAACAAACCGCGATTTTGGTAATGCACGTATTGTTGACATAGGAGCCGGTCGCATTAAAGAGTTTGTTGAAAAAAACAACATCGTGGTTGTTGCCGGGTTCCAGGGCTGCGACCCTGATGGAAACATCACAACTCTTGGCCGCGGAGGCTCAGACACATCTGCCGTAGCAATAGCCACCGCAATCAAGGCCGATATATGTGAGATTTATACTGACGTTGACGGAATTTACACCGCTGATCCGAATATTTGCAAAAAAGCAAGAAAACTCGATAAAATTTCCTATGACGAAATGCTGGAGATGTCGAGCCTTGGCGCCAAGGTCTTGCAGATTCGTTCGGTTGAATTTGCAAAAAAATATAATGTCCCAGTGCATGTTAGATCATCTTTCAGTGAGGAGGAGGGAACTATGGTTGTTAATGAGGATTCTGATATGGAACATCTTGTAGTATCCGGCATAACCTGTAATAAAAATGAAGCGCGTATTACCCTGAAAAAAGTTCCCGATCAGCCGGGGATCGCTGCAAAAATTTTTTCTCCCATTGCAAAGTCGGGCATTCTTGTTGATATGATAATTCAAAACACCCGGGCAGGAGGCCTGACCGACCTTACTTTCACGGTTGCAAAAACTGACTTCAACAGAGCGATAGAAATATCGAAAAAAGTAGCTGAAGAAATTGGAGCAGAAGAGGTATTAATTGCCGAAAATATCGCAAAAGTATCTGTTACAGGTGTTGGCATGAAGAGTCACTCGGGGGTTGCATCAAAAATGTTTTCCACTCTTGCCAATGAAAATATTAATATTAGATTGATAAGCACTTCAGAAATCAGGATATCCTGTGTAGTTGAAGAAAAGTACGCGGAACTGGCGATTCGTGTCCTTCACTCAGCTTTTGGATTGGATAAAGAATAAAGAACCGACTCGATCTCCTCTGCAATATGAATGGCTGCTTCTTTAGGATTTTTTGCATCTCTTATGGGCCTGCCGATTATCAAATAATCTGATCCATTATCAATTGCCTGGGCCGGAGTAGTTATGCGCCGTTGATCATCTTTGTTCATACCCTCCCAAGATGGTCGTATTCCAGGGGTTAACGCAATAAAACCTTTTCCAAAATTTTCTTTTATCATTTTAACTTCAAGACCGGAGCACACGATTCCGGCACATCCCGCATCCTTAGCCATTTTTGCTCTGTTCATTACAAGCCGTGATATATCTGAAGAAAATTCAGAACGAAAGCCGGCAGCATCAATATTTTCTCCTGATACGCTTGTTAACACCGTAACACCAACCACGCCTACTTTCCCGGCACTTCCGGCAACAGCAGCTTCAAGCATTTCTTTATTTTCTCCACAATGAACTGTTGCAAAATCAACACCTAAATCAGCAATGCTCGCCATTGCACGTGAAACAGTCGCAGGAATATCATGGAGTTTAAGATCCAGAAAGATTTTAGCTTTTCCTGAAGTCTTTATAATTTTAATGATTTCAGGCCCGGAGCTTATAAAAAGCTCAAGCCCTACCTTGAACATACCAACATATTCTGAAAGAAGTTCAATATATTGCTCCGCTTCCTTTAAAGAAGGTACATCCAGAGAAAAAACCATATAATCTTTTGCTGTTTTCATAAAAACAACTCTCTCAGCTTATCGAGGTCATCAGCCCATTTTAGCTTGCCAGTAGCCAGTGCTATGTCAAAACGACGGATCAGCAGAGCCGAACAGGCAAGCATGTGACAGTTTTCCGGGGTTTGCATCAGCGAAAAACTGCGTTTGGCATGGAAAAACATGCGGTTGAAATTATTGCAGGCAAATGCTGCTGCCGCTGCTTTATAATGAGTCCGGGATTTTTCTTCAATATTCAGTAAAGGTCTCAGGTCGGTTTTGCAGCGACGGCAGGTGAGCTTGCCTTTATATCCGGCATTGCAGGTTGGACAGCGTTCCATATTATCAGCCTTGTTCTATCCCATATAAAAAAGGATATCGTCGAGTTCTTTTTTAAACGTTTCTGCATCTTCCATTCGGTTTTTACTTAAAGCATCACGAATATCTTCTATGAGATTAATCATTTCATCGCGGTCGTCTTCGGAAGCTTGTGCCAGCTTTGCTTCAGCCCTACTGATAATGCCGGCATATTCGGACGGCAGTTCTTTTATGTCAGCCTCTGTTTGCACTTTTTCTTTCAGAGGTGTTTCCGATTCCCTTCCTTCAGTCCAGAGTCCGTTGATGCGGTCTTGAGTTTGTGATAATTCTTCGTCGGAAAATCTGGAAATAGCATTTTCGATCACCGCTTTGATATTGTTGCCGGTCTTTTTTTCAACTGCTTTGATTTTTAAGATTCCATTTAGATCCAGGTCAAAATGCAAAATGATCTCGCTGTTTGAAGGGGCCCGGGTCAGATTAAACATGTAATTTCCAAGTAGGATATTATCCAGGGCATCAGGTGCTTCTCCCTGATATATCTTGACATCCACAACTTCCTGATTGTCGCACATAGTATAGAAAACATCGCTTTTTCTTGCCGGAAGCTTGGTGTTGCGCCGAATCAGCGCAACAAACATCGTCCCACTCGGCTCCCCATCTACTTCGCCTACGACGGAAGTGCCGAATGTATATGGAGTAATATCTACCAGCACACCGGAATGTTCCAGTCCCATTTCCCTTCCTGCCTGCATGCCGGCACCGATAGCTACACACAGATCCGGGTCTATTTCACTGTGAGGCAGATGCCCGATCTTTTCTTCCAGCATTTGAGATATCCGTGGAATACGGGTTGACCCGCCCACCATGATTATTTTGTTGATGGCCGAAGGCAGCATGGCTGCATCCTTTAATGCCTTATTCACTGATTCCATGGTGCGGGCAAGATCTTCTTCAACCATTTCCTCGAACTCCGTTCTCGACAGTTCCAGCGACAGGTGAAGATCCTTAAATCCTTTTTTGCCGATGTGATCTTCTTCAATAGTTGTATAAGGTACTGATGATAATTGAATTTTTGCACCTTCGGCAGCCCGCTTGAGTCTTGCCATAACCGCTGGTTTATCTTTTACCGAATAATTAAACTCAGTTTCCATGTGTTTTACAAGATGATCGACTATCTTTAGATCAAAATCGTCGCCTCCAAGCTGATTATCGCCGGTGCTCGACAGGACTTCCACAACGCCGGCCTCTATTTTTACAATGGAAACATCAAAAGTACCGCCTCCAAGATCGTAGACCAGAACTCTTTGGGTTTCCGGGTTGGTGCTTTCATAGGCTAAAGACGCCGCTGTGGGCTCGTTGATAATCCTGACTACTTCAAGCCCGGCAATCTCACCTGCCTCACGAGTGGCCTGCCTTTGAGCATCGGTAAAATAGGCCGGTACCGTGATTACTGCCTTTGAAATCGTACGATTGATTTTTTTCTCGGCACGTTCTTTAAGCTCTTTAAGGATAAAGGCCGAAATCTCCTGGGGTGAAAAAGATAATTCACCCATTTTAAGTTTCTGGTCCGTGCCCATAAACCTTTTGACGGAAAGAACGGTTTTTTCCGGGTTTATTAATGCCTGGTTGCCGGCTTCGGCACCTACGATGATATCTCCATTTTCCCCAATGCTGACGCATGAGGGCAAAATACCATTATCGTTATCGGTGATAATCTCCGTTGTGCCGTCAAAAATAAAAGCAACTTCGGAGTTTGTAGTGCCCAGGTCTATTCCAATAATTGGTTCCATGTTTTGTCTCCATGCTATAGACTTTCAGATAATTCATTTCACAAGGCTAGAAGGAAAAATCTGAGTAAGTCGTGCTTATGTGTACGTCGTCGAGGATTTTGACTGATAACGCAGTGAAATTATTTATCTGAAAGTCTATATTTGTTCACTATTACTTCAGCAGTCCGGATTACCTCGTCTTGCCGGACAAATCCGCCCACCTGTTCTTCAATCACTATCCCTGCTTCCTTTTGCGGGTCACTTCCCTGCCCAACGGCCCGCATGGTAGCGGAATCAAATGGTTGATCTAAAGCGGTCACCGGAGTTATCCCGACATAGTTCAGGGCCCGGTCGAACCTGCGCAGGGCCATTTCATACCCTTCAACTATACCTTCAATTCCCTGCGGCGGACGGACAAACAATCGTCTGGTTGCAGCCGCAGTCTTTGCAGCTTTAAGTCCCCGAATCAGGCCATCCCTGATATCCAGAAACGGTAATACAGCCTTTTTTTCACTGGCCAGGCGTATACGCTCTTCAAGAGTTTCGAGTTTTGATGTTCTGTTCTTTAACAGCTTTAGTGTTTCCTTCAAGCTATCAATAAAGGATTGTTGAATTCTCAGCGTATTGTTCTGTTCGCGGTTCTGGAATTTTATCTCCTGCCTCAGAGCGGTAAATTCCATCAGCAAGGTATATAGATCGCAAGAATCCATATCAACCTTTCGATCAATGGGCATCTCTTCCGGCAGCTCCGTCATCCATGCCTTAAAATCCTCCATGACCTTTGCTTTCCATTTATTTGCTGGAACTTCAGCCGTGTCAGACGCATAAGCCTTGATCCTCGCAGATAAAAGAATCGAAGTCCATTTCATAAGCGGCAAAAGAACATTATCTAAAACACTCCGCTTAAAGCGTTTAGCGAATTTAGCTATATAAAATTTCAGCATTGAAAACCTCTACACCTCATCAAGCAGCTCCTTGAGCCCCGCTCGTCTTCGAACCGGTGTTCGGGCGCGTCCAAGAGAAAGTAGCGCCTCTTCCGCATCTGATACTGACAGAGTGCCAAACAATTTCCCCCGGATGCGGGCTCTGGGGGTTTTGATCTGTTCATAGGCGCTTGTGATTTCCTGGAATCGATTCGGATCTTTTTCCGGCGTATACCGCTTAATAAGCTCAAGATAACGTTTTCTTATCTCTTCATCAGTAACATCTAAGTCGAGTCCAAGGATAAAATAACTTGATAACATACTATTTAAGCCTTTCCAAAAAGAAATATCCGGGCTTCACTGGAAAGTGCATTTATCCCTTCCGAGTCAAGAAGGCCGGCAAGGGTTGAAAAGCCCTTGACCATATCCGGTTCCTTTTTTTTCATAACTTTCATTATTTTGTTGATTACAAAATCTGGCGTTCCACGAAGACCTGAATCGTCAATGAACGCTTCTAATCCTTTAATAATTTTATCAAGCTGACTTTTAACAAATGTCTGATCAAAAACATTCGGGTTATGTTCCAGCGCCTCCAAAAATTCAAATAAATCTTCCAAATCATCCGGCCCATCATATTCGTCATCGTCGTCCATGAAAGAATCATCGTCAAATAAATCATAGGGCGATGTCATATCGTCCATAGGCCCGAAGGATGGTACAGGCATAATGAAATCAAAACCTTCAAGCGCTGATTTTAACGGCCCTGATACATGTTTTGCAAGTCGTCTGGCTGCGGTCCTAAGCGATTCCAGATCCGATTCTGAAGTTTTGTCCTTTACCTTCTGGAAAGCTTTCAGATCCATGAACAGCTCTTCTGTCAGATGCCGGATTACAACCTGGTAAAATTCGAGCAATACCTTTACTCTCCCTCCGGCATTTTTTATCCTGCGTTTTATTTCATCCAGAGCCGGTTTAAACAGCTCAGCATCAACAAGGATGTCAAGGACAGGGATAATATCGACGTCATCAACATGTTTGAGTATATTTTTACAACGATATAAAATGACACCGGCAATATGCCTTGAACGGGTAAGCGGCCGCACCTTCTTACTTAGCGGCTTGAGCAAACTAACGATATGTGCGGAAGACAAATCCTTTATCGATTTGGCATAATGCCGGAAAGCTCTGTCCAATTCGCTAAAGATCTTTTTATCCCATTCGGGGAACCGGCCTGTCGCATCCAGAATCAACATAGCTATGGTACTTATCTGTTCAAAAGGAGACAAGTGTGCGACGGCCCTGTCGATGACAGATAGGACATTTCCGGCACCGGCTATAACCTTGCCGTCGAACAAGGACAATTGCCCCTGTTCTGTAATTTTAAACAGTATTTGTTTTTCAACCACCAGCGGCAGGGTGGCCTTACCGCTCAATGCATCGGCTTTTTCAATATCCCTGGATGCCAGATGAAGCTTTTTCCTCTTGATGCTGTTATCAGCAGAAATCAGCAGCGAAATCACATGCCGGTCAATAACTCTGCTGTCATGGGGAGCGCGCTTCATAGCCTCTTTTAAGATATTTTCGGCTTTGCGAAAGGCGTTTTTTTCGTAGTAAATGGTGGACAGTTCCAGGCAGGGAAAAGGGTCATCCGGGAAATAGTCCAGCATCTGTATTAACCCTTCTTCTACCAGATTTTTTGTCTGCCTGGAATAGCGGGTCAGGCTTGCCAACAGTTCATAACCACGCCGATTTTCAGGGTCCAGCCGGATTGCCTTTAATGTCATTTCAACTATGAATTCATCGGGGTTATCGGAAGTGATTCCCAGCACCGGCCCGTGCAATTCAAAATCGCATCCTAAGCTTTGAACGAAAAAGTTCTCCTTGTGGATTTTTTCAACAGCATGCAGTAGAATCAGGGCCTGGGCAATCTTGGCGTGTTCACGGTCAGGGAATTCCGCATCTATATGCATAAGATACTGGCCGGTGTTAATTAATGGTTGCTCAAAGTCAAAAAATTCGGTTTTCGCAGTTAGAAGTTCAGACTGGTTTTCAGGAAGCAACCGTCTGATAAAACGGAAATATTCATAGTCGTTGATCGTGTTGTCCCAGGTAAAGCGCCAGACCAGTTCAAGGAGATGGGAAATTGCATGGTCGGAATCATCAGGACAAATTAATTCAGCGATACTTCTGAGTTGGCCGGCTGCATCTTTAAAACGCTTTTTTTTCAGATGTTCGAGAACCTCAGCAACTTTTTTTTCAGTATTTGCCGGACCTTCCCACAGGCAGGCAAGGTCGGCAGGATTTTTTTTCAGCTTTTTCACCACCCTGTAAATGGGAAATTCCTCTGGAATCATGGAAAGCGCTCGCTGCATCCCGGAATCATCTTCATTATAAAAACATACCATAGCAAGACAAAACATGCGGGCAGGAGCAAAAGGTGAGATTCTCGATACAGGCTTTAGGCAGACCAAAGCAGATTCCCAATCACCACTGTGTATAAGCTCGGCTGCCCGAAAAACCGGGGCAGCATCTTTTTTCAGGGGCACCCTCTCATCAAGGTTATCCAGCAGTTCCCATTGACGGTAAATAAGGAATTGTCCTGCAAGATACTGCTCTATGGCATTGGAGCGGCTATTTTCCCCGACATACCTGTTATAGGTGCTTATCGAGTCTTCAATGGAAGCGCCTTTCATAAAGGCAATCAGATCCATGTCGGAAAGCTTATCGTACGTTGGCATAAAAGTAGCGGCCTGGCAATGAATTGAATCTGCTTCCACGTTCATCCCCTTTTGTCTGAGCTGGGATTCCCGCAGAAGATAGGCCCTGAACAGCATCGGATTTATGTCGTCTGTCGGAGCGCCCTTTTTAATTGCCAGTTTTAACGACGAAATCGCATCTCTGGCTCTTCCAGCCTCAAGAAACTGTTTGCCCTGATTTATAAGCTGAGGCAAAGACACATTTTTAATATTCAGGTGCGACTTTTTCTTGCGAGCTTTTTTCTGTTTTTTCTTTTTTGAACCCATAAATTATAAAATTTTCTTTACTATTTCCTCCTAAACCAAATACACTATTTTCATTTTTTTTTCAAGACTGTCTTTGCGTCAACTAGGGAAACGTCAAAGTCAGAGCTAAAGTGCTAATATTTAGAGTTTTTGGGGACCTCAAAATCCGAAATACGAATATCGAAACTTGAAACAATATCTAATTTCGAATGTCAAATGTTTTACATCAATACTAAGCTGTGCTATTATAAAATTGTTTGTAACTACTCAGGTGGATAGGCTGAAGGCTGAAGACTGTTAGGAAAAAGCGCATTTTGAAGCCATGTTTGGTGCAAGAATCAGATGTTTCCGCTAAAATACGGCAATCGTGCTTTTCTGACCCCCTTCAGCCTTCAGTCTAAACAGCTTCAGCCTGACTACGTGAGTAGTCACAATTGGTTTTTAAATATATTTTTGGCGCAATTTTAAACGCTAAGGAACGGGGAAACAAAGAGGTACTCAATGATTGTAACTGTAACCTTAAATCCCGCCTTTGATCATCTTCTATTTTTTTCTGAAATTTCTATGGGAAAACTGAATCGGGCTGTATCGACCTTGAGAATGCCTGGAGGGAAAGGCATCAATGTTGCCGGCTCCCTGGCGGTCTTAGGAGATGAAGTTGTAGTCACTGGCTTTCTAGGTGGTCAGGGCAGCCGAGCGTTCGAGGGATTTTTAAGAAAGATTGGAGTGACCACCAGCTTCACTTACATAGACCAAGAGATTAGAACGGATTTTTATATTATTGAAGATAAAAAAAATAGACAGTCTCTGCTTATAGAAGAAAGCTCTCCCATAGAACTACGCTATCTTAACAGCTTCAAAGCAAATTTCAAAAGACTGCTTCACTCCGCGAAACTCGTAGAAATTGGAGGAAGCCTTCCTAAAGGGATTCCCCCAAACTTTATTAATGAACTTATTCTTTCCGCTAACAAGAAGAAAGTAAAAGTAGTTCTTAATCTTCAAGAATCGATTCTCAAAGAATGCCTGGCCGGCACTTCCCTTTTTATTGTTTGTCCGGACTTGAGAGAAACTTGTTATATCTTTGGAGAAGATATATGTAGTCCGGCATCACGTCCCAAAGTAGCCCAATGGTTACTTAATAAAGGAGCGGAAATAGTTATACTAAAGTACGGGGATCTATGTTATTTTGTGGCAAAAAAAGATGAAGCATGGGAAGGAGAAATTGGAATTGAAGGATCTAATGTTATCATGCTGGGAGTTCGAGATGGAATGCTCGCCGGCTTTATTCATAATTACTTAAAGACAAATGATATTGGAGAAGCCCTCAAATTTGGCTTAGGGGTTGCACTTTCAACAGCACAAAATAAAATGAGCTATCTGCATTCTAAGAAGCAAGCTGAAGAGCTTTGTGTCATGGCAAAACTAAGGAAGATTTCCTAAGATGAAAAAAGTAAAGGACTTTATAACAAGAGACCTTACTTCAGTTACGGAAGATACTCCGCTCAAGGAAGTAGCAGAATTACTTTCCATCCGCGAGCTTATCGGTATCCCGGTAGTAAATAAAAAAAACGAGGTCACTGGTTGGATCTCAGAAACAGATATTATTACCTCCATCTTTCCTGAAAAAGTAAAAATCGAAAACCCGGATGTGATTCATCTCATGAACATTTCTCAAGTCGTTAAGAAGTTAACTCAGGTCGGTCAGGCGATGGTTAGAGATTATATGATCAAAGATGTATATTTCGTCGATGAAGATACCCCTGCTTCTTATGTAGTCGAGTTAATGCTTCATAAAGACTTCAAGCGCGTGCCGGTTGTTAGAAATAAACGCCTGATAGGCATAGTCGACCGGTCAAGCTTATCCCGCATATTACTTGAAGAAGGTTCTATTGATTAACTATGTGGATCGAACAGCTTTTAACAACATTTAAACAGGATGTTTTCCTTTCAGCTTCAGGCCTTCTTATAATAGGTTTTATTTTCGGCCGGCTGATAAACATGGTCAGACTTCCCAGGGTTACAGGTTATATTATAGCCGGCATCATTTTCGGCCCCTCCTTATTAAACATATTTAGTAAAAATGACTTGTCTCAATTTGATTTTATCCCTCAGCTTGCCTTGGGAATCATTGCCTTAACCATCGGAGCCGGATTAAGCTTTGGTCTTGTAAAAAGGCTCGGTTTTCGTTTTATCCTCATTACCATTTCACAGGCAGTGGGAGCATTTTTCCTGGTTTTTGTTTTTCTTTATCTTTTTAAGATGCCTCTGGGTGCCGCTCTCCCATTGGCCGCTATCGCCACCGCAACCGCACCTGCAGCTACAGTGGCAATTATAAGAGAATACCATGCTCAGGGGCCTTTAACCGAAACAACTTTAGCTGTGGTTGCTCTGGACGATGCGATTGCTATCATTCTCTTTGGCCTGATTTTGACTTTTGACCTCACGCAACTATCAACTTTTGGCGGGACTGCTTTTCAGTCCTTAGCTGCCTCTTTTATGGAAATTTTAGTAGCACTGGTCATTGGAGTTATACTTGGTCTGGTAACCCACTTTCTTATTAAGATCACCAAAGAAGTTACTGATAGGCTTATTATTATTTTAGCAATAGTTTTATTAGGAATCGGATTAGCCTCTGTCTCGCATACTTCAGCTCTTTTGACTAATATGTTTTTTGGTTTAACCCTTGTAAATATCTCCTCAAAGAACAGTGATATTGTTACTAATTTGGAGAGGCTGACCCCGCCCATCTATTGTTTTTTCTTTGTATTGGCTGGTGCGCACTTGAACCTGAAAATATTTACGACCCTGGGACCAAGCATGATTACCTGGGGAATTATTTTTATATTTGCGCGTATTATAGGAAAAATCGTTGGAACTTATGTGGGAGGGGCTCTTTCCGGTGCATCTGAAGCTATCAAGAAATATTTGGGACTGACCTTGATCCCTCAAGCTGGTGTTGCTATTGGTCTAACCCTTCTAATTACCGAGGATTCCAGCTACTTTGAATTCCAGTCAGTCATCTTGGATATCACTTTAGTTGCAGTAGCTTTTAATGAAATATTTGGCCCGGTTTGCACAAAATTTGCTCTCTTTAAGGCAAAAGAAGTTACAGTAAAGGAATAAACGCAATTTTGCAGCTTCAAGCCCTTGACCCTATGGTGTCCATAATCTCTTCAGGTGTCTCTTCTCCTTCCCAACTGTCGGCTAATTTAAAAAAGTCTTCAGGCCATTCATCTTTGAGTTTTGCCTTGATCAAATCTGCAACCCATTTAGACCGCGATTTCTCTGAGATTTTTATGACTTCATCCGTGGCTAATTGATATATTACGCTCAATTAGGGTATTGTTTTTTAAAGGAATGCTCCCCGATGAAACTCTGAGGCCGGGAAAGGAATTTGCCCAAAATTCCCTTGGTCGGAAATGGGTGATGGCGAAATGGGTTTGAGGAGCGTTGCGGAGTAGATGGGACGGCTATACGATTAGGATAACTATATGATTCTATTCCTATAATACTCAGGCTCTCTGTGAAGATGAGCCACCGCAGTAATTAAAATATCATCTTTTTCTATTGCGTAAAAAAGAGCATAAGGAAAACCTTTTAAGATGCAACGTCGTGTTCGATGGTCTATTTTCGTCCATGCTTCCGGCATAAACCTTATTCTTTCGATAGCGGCATCCACTTGTTGAAAAAAGCGGAAGCCTAAACCTGGTAACTGGTGGTCATAATACCTTACGGCTTCATCAAATTCAATATTAGCAGGAAAGACGAACCGAACCTTCAACGTTCATACCTCTTTTTAATCTCATCCCAATCAATTGCCGCAAGCTCACCTCGCTTATAGGCTTCATATCGTGCCTCTGATTCGGCAACCCAACACTGTTCAATGCTTGGATCGGGCTTGTCAAGGCTATATAAAATTGCCTCAACTAACCGAATACGTTCAAGGGGTTTAAGCCCAGTAGCTTTTTTTGCCAATTGATCTACTGACTCCATAATATTTCTCCTATTCTAACCTATGAAGAGTTCACGGGCGGCAACCGCCACTTCATGAGAATTTCGCAAGGTTTCTTTTAACGTGTCTAAATCGTATTCTTTCATCTCTCCGCCACCCTATCGCTCCTTACTAAGAACAGCTTTTATTTGCCCACAAAGAATAAATGTTTTAATAATATTATATGCTATCAAACTCAAGGAACTTTTTGAAAAAGAGCGCATCCCATGGCAAAAGCTCAATCCGATTCGAGCCGGCCTTAGGGCTCGCTAAAGAAAGAGGAAAGATAGTGTTTTTTAGGGTGCAATATGAAAC
>JAJSZW010000004.1 GCA_030262895.1 Deltaproteobacteria bacterium
GGTGCTTCGGGAGAAAACCTATCGGGAGCGAGCGCTAAAGCTTTTCCCGTGGATCTGTGCGCGATGCGGGCGCGAATTCACAGGCAAGAGAGTTCGAGAGCTCACAGTCCATCACAAAGATCACAACCACGATAATAATCCGCCTGACGGCAGCAACTGGGAGTTACTGTGCCTTTATTGTCACGACAATGAGCACTCGCGGGACCAGGTAGCGGAATGGTATGGCGAGGTGACGCCGGGTGGCGAGCAAGAGCCACCTTCTACCCACAGGCCGTTCGCTGGTCTCGATGCTTTGCTGAAGGATAAAAAATAGGTAACTACTCACGTAGTCAGACTGAAGCTGTTTAGACTGAAGGCTGAAGGGGTCAGAAGAGCACGATTGCCGTACTTTGGCGGAAATATCTGATTTTTGCACCAAACATGGCTTCAAAATGCGCTTTTTCCTAACAGTCTTCAGTCTTCAGCCTAACCAACCTGAGTAGTTACATTTTTTTTATCTTTTGTTAATTCTATATTTGACTCTAAAGATGAGTTCTGTATATTATAACCATGAGCAATTATGACGAAATTCATACTTTGCCCCAAGCCTCAGTTTCCATGAACCTTTTTGAGAGCACGTAATGGGAAAACTTAAAATGAAAAATGAAGACAAGACAAAAAAAGAGCTTATTGATGATTTTGTGAGAGTTGGACGACAACTGAAGCAATGCACTGATTTGCTCGACGTAATACCCGATATTGTTTACAAAGTAGATAGTGATGGGCATTTTATCTATATAAACGGCACCATCAAGTCTATGGGCTATTCGCCTGAAGAATTGATAGGGAAACATTTTAGTACTATAATTCATCCTGATGATATTACATCTGTGAGCCGTTCCACTGTTTTGAAAAAATATAAGGGATCAATAACCGGAGATAAGAACGCACCAAAACTATTTGATGAGAGAAGGACCGAAAAAAGAGGAACAAAATGTCTTATTGTTAGATTAATACAAAAGGGCTGGGAACGAGAAGAAGATTCGAAGAATGTAGAAAATTCAAAAACAGTGTATGTAGAAGTGATGGCGAGCGGACAATACGATAACGTGGTCAGCAGAAAGGATAAGGCTTTTCTTGGAACCGTGGGCGCCATCCGGGACATAGAAAAGCAGAAATATGCGCCTGTTAATGATGGCGAGATAAGCTGCGGAGAAGTATCTTCGTCCGGCCCAGATGGTATTGACGCAGATAGCCCTGACAGAAAGCATGAGGGTACAGTCGGAATCATAAGGGATATCACTGAACGCAGAATATTTGAACAACAGAAAGCAAAGCTTGAAAAACGATTGCAGCAGGCTCGGAAGATGGAAGCACTCGGACAACTTGCAGGCGGAATCGCTCATAACTTTAACAACCTTCTTATGGCAATCCAGGGAAATGCCTCTTTGATGCTTTTGGAGACTGTTTCCTCGCATTCACATTATGCAAGACTACGAAGCATTGAGGAGCAGGTTCGAAGCGCTTCGAAACTCACCGCTCAGCTTCTTGGTTATGCCAGGAAGGGAAAGTATGAGGTCAAGCAACTTGACCTTAATCAGGTGGTGGAAGAAACCTCAGAGATTTTGGGTAAAGCTAAAATGGGGATTACGATTCATAAAGAGCTTGCTGAGGGGTTGTTTGCCATAGAGGCTGACGAGGCCCAGCTTAGGCAGGTCCTGTTTGATCTGTATCTGAATGCTGCCGAGGCGATGCTAGATAGCGGGGATCTCATTTTGAAGACCTCAAACGTGACCCATGAAGACATGAGTAAGGAATACGATCCAAGGCCGGGAAACTATGTTTTGCTGACAATTACCGACACGGGTATTGGCATGGATAAAAGTACTATAGGGCTCATCTTTGATCCCTTTTTTACAACTAAGCACATGGGCATGGGCACTGGTCTTGGCCTGGCTGCTACTTACGGTATCATAACCAGCCATGGCGGATATATTAACGTGGAATCCAGGAAGGGGCATGGGAGCACCTTCAGTCTTTATTTCCCTGCATCGGTGGAAAAGGTCCGGAAAGTTTCCAGAACTGCAGATGAAATTACCAGGACAACCGGAACAGTCCTCCTGGTAGATGATGAAGACATTATTCTGGAGGTAGAAAAAGAGTTGTTGGAGACATTAGGCTACGAGGTGCTTACAGCCAGAGATGGAAAAGAAGCTGTCGAGATTTATAAGAAAAAATGGGACAGGATTGACTTAGTCCTTATGGATATGGTTATGCCGAATATGGGTGGCGGTGAGGCCTATGACCGGATGAAGGAAATCAATCCGCGTGTAAAAGTCTTGCTTTCAAGTGGCTACAGTATTGACAGAGAAGCGAAGGAGATATTAGCACGAGACTGTGACGGTTTTATACAGAAGCCCTGTACTATAAAGGAGTTGTCTGAGAAAATAAGGGGGATTCTGGACTAATTTTTACTTTTCAAGCTCTTCCAGTTTCTTTTCGAACTTAGCCTGCTTTTTTTCCAGAGAGCCTGTAAGCTTTTCCAGCTCGTCAAAAATGCGGTCTATTTCAGACTGGCGCTTGTGAATGGACCGGGAAAACTCGACAATTTTTTTACCGTCCTGGTTCTGAGATGCTTCCTGCATAGCCTGGTTAAGCTCTGAAAGCTCATCTTCAAATCTTCCTATATCATTTTCCGCCTTTGCTATGTTCTGCTCTATCGGCGTGAGAACTCTTCCCCTTTCTGTGACTATCTCTGAGCGTCTTCGCCTGAGTTCCTTTTTTGTCAATTTTAAAACAGCTTTTTCCCCTTCGGGCTTCTGCACAGGACCTTCATGTTTCCATCCTACTTTTTCAAGAAAATCTCCATAACTCCCGGCAAATACTTCAATCCGGTCATTTTGGAAAACAATCAGGCGCTGGGCAAGGGCATGTAGAAACATTTCGTTGTGGGTAACCATGATCACAACACCGTCAAAGCTGTCGATTGCAGCCAGCAGCGCATCGCATGATTCCATATCCAGGTGGTTGGTCGGTTCATCAAGAAGCAGAAGGTTTACCGGCGTTACAAGAAGCTTGCCCAGCATTACTCTGCTTTTTTCACCCCCTGAAAGGACACTGATTTTCTTTAAAGCATCATCGCCTTCAAACATCATGGCGCCGCAGATATTGCGGGCCGACTGCCTGTCAACATCAGAATGTGAACTCAGCATCTCCTCTTCCACGGTTCTTTCGTCAACCAGGCTTCTGATGTTGGTCTGCTCAAAAACTCCTTTTATGATCCTGGGGTTGTATGTAACCTCACCCTGTTGAGGGGTAATGGCTCCTGCAAGAAGTTTAAGCAGAGTTGTTTTGCCTTTTCCGTTTTTGCCCACAATACAGATCCGCTCACCAGATCCGATGGAAATGTTAAAATTCCTTATAAGCGGTTTGTCAGGCTGGTATGAAAAGGACACATCTTTGGCCGTCATCACATGTTTTCCCGAAAACGTGCTGCTTTTAAAGGAAAAATCAAGAGACTTGATTTTCTCAAGTCTTTCCAGCTTTTCTGTTTTCTTAAGGGTTTTAATCCTGGACTGAACCATGTTCGCAAGTCTCGCCTTGGCCCTGAACCTTGATATGAACTGCTCAACTTCTTTTCTGCGCCGCTCGTCGTTTGCGCGGGTTTTTTCGTATATCTCCTCATCCTGGGCGAGCTGGGCATAATACTTTCCTGTATTTCCTGCGATTTTGCGCACTTTTTTGCGGTGGAGGCCGACCGTATGGGTGATGATCTTGTCCATGAAGCTTCTATTATGTGTGATGAGCATTACTTCATGCGGCCAGTTAAGCAGAAAACGCTCAACCCAGCGTATGGATGTAATGTCAAGATAATTGGTAGGCTCGTCGAGCAGAAGCAGGTCCGGCTCAGATACAAGCACTTTTGCAAGATTCAGGCGAACCTGGTATCCGCCTGAAAACTCCAGCGGGTCTTTTTCCATGTCGGCTTGAGAGAAACCCAGACCTGTAAGGATTTTCTCAACTTTCCAGCTATGATCACGTTCCGATTCCGGAAGGCCCCTCATCCCTTCTCTGAGCACGGATTTTTCTGTAAATTCTATTTGCTGGCGAACATAACCAATCCTGTAATTCCGGGGTATGACAATAGCCCCATTGTCCATTGATTCTTCACCGGCCATGAGCCCGAAAAGAGTTGTCTTCCCGTGCCCATTCCTTCCAACAAGCCCAATCCTCTCACGAGGATTGATCTTAAAACTGACTCCTTCAAAGAGTACTCGGTTGCCGAAGCTTTTTGTGATATTTTCTACGCTAATCATTTGGAGTATGCCTTTAATCTTGTAATCTTTATCAAGTCAAGCTATATGTGGATTTTATTTCCGTCAACCATATATCACAAGTATTAAAAACTGCAATTCTCAAAGTAACTTCTCAATAAGCAAGGTCTCAACATAATAGAAACTTGGGGCAACTCATCCTTTCCCTCTCTGGGGGAAAGGCAATTTGATTGTCGTATCCCACCCGACCGCCCCCACGTCCCCATAAGCGCTTATGCCCCACGTCCCCCACCAGGGTAAGGGGAAAAAGGTGTCCAGCTCGGAGAGGGTATGGGCGGTCAGACTTTATTGTTGACCCAATCGAACCTCGGTGATAAAAAAACGATGAATGGAGATTTGACCATGAACGTTGCTCATCATGTTATAAGAAATGCCAGGAGTTATAGGAGATGGTCTGCACTGGTTGTTGGCCTTTCTCTATTTATTATTTTTTGTGTTGGAACGTCTCAAGGTAGTGTCGGCGATGAATTCAAGATAGTGAGAGTTAAGAAGGGAGATTCGGTTAGTTGTATCTCTTTTAAGCTTTATAAAAAGTATAATAAGATGATCGTAGACTCAATCCGTTCATGTAACCCTGAGATGAAAGATATAAACCTGATTTACGTTGGGCAAAAGCTGAGATTTCCACGATTGAGTTATATTGAACAGGGAAAATATCTCTCCAAAAAAGAGATAAAGGCGAGAAAAAAGAGACCGGTAGCAGCTTCAGAAGAAAAGGAACAGAGAAAGAAGATGCTCAAGATGGAGGCGTTTATAACCTATATAGCAGGCGATGTGGAGATCCTTCGCCAAGGCACCAGCGATTGGCGGCCTGCAAAAATGAATGAGGAGTTATCTGAAGGGGATCGGATCAAGGTAAAGAAGAATTCAATGGCTGAATTAATAACCGAAAAGAATAGCGTGATTCGTCTGTCTGAAAATTCGGCGTTCGAGATTACTAAGCTCGAAAAAGATCCTGTGAAAAAAACAGAGACATCAAAGTTTGCATTATCTCTGGGAAGACTATGGAACAAAGCAAGAAAGCTTTTAAGTCCTAGATCAGAATATACCGTAAGTACTCCTACTGCCATCTCCGGCATTCGTGGAACGGTATACAGTATAGATATTCTGGCGAACAGCGATACCCGCTTCAAGACCTATTCCGGTTCCATAGACGTCTGGAATCCTTGTGAGAGACCAGCAGGTGATATGATGCCACCTAAAAAGGTATCAGGGCCTGTTCCGGTTGCGGGACCTCATCCGGTAAGCATGAAAGAATGGACCTCCATTATACTTACAAAACATCAACAGCTTGTAGTAACCAAACAGGGTCCCTTAAAAAAGGAGGCTTTCGATCCTTTAAAGGACAGAGATGACGCATGGGTTAAATGGAATGTGGAAAGGGATCAAGATTTTGAAAAAAGTGAACCCTGGCTTTAGAAAATCCTACCTTGTTGGTTTAACCATTACTCTTTTGATTATTCCCTTGATGCTTATTGATCCTGATGTCTTTAAGCTTGTCGAGCTGAAGTCGCTCGACTTTCGCTTTGCCCTTAGGGGACAATCCGAACATGGCAGAGACGTAGTCATTGTCAGCATAGATGACAAGAGTATTTCCAAGATAGGTAACTGGCCGTGGGGCAGGGAAAAGCATGCTATAGTGATAGATAAGCTGAAACAAGCCGGTGCCAGGGTGATCGCCTTTGATGTCTATTTTCAAGAAACAGGCGGTGGCGTATTGAGTCGTGAAAATAAAAGACTGGTGGATTCAGTTCGTAAAGCGGGAAACGTTATCCTTCCTTTGTACTTTAACCTTAACAAACGGGAAAAAAGCAGGGGAGAAGCTGAATTAGAAAACATAGGGTTGTTTGCTATAAGGGATGTTGAAAATCGAGAATTGCTTAATGAGTACCCGGTGGTTAGAGGATATGAACTATTTTCATCCTTTCCAGAACTAAATCGAGCCGCTTTCGGTATGGGTCATATCAATATGATTACTGACAAAGATGGGATAGTAAGAAAAGAACTGATGGTTGTGGGCTATAAAAACGGATATGTTCCTTCATTAGCTTTGAAGGTAGCCCAAAAATACCTGGGAGTGGACAACAAAAACATGACATTGATTGGGGGAGAAGGTGTTGCGTTAGAAGACAGAAAGATACTCATATCTCCGGAACAGATAAGTGGTGCCATGTTGTGGGGGGTGGTCCATATCAACTATATAGGTGGTTATAGAACATTCGATTACGTTTCTTTTGTTGATGTTATCAATGACAGGGTTCCGACGGACACCTTCAGGGATAAAGTCGTTCTTATTGGCGCAACTGCCGCAGGTTTGTATGATTTTCATTCAATCCCATTTGCCACGGTATTTCCCGGGATAGAAAAACAGGCCACCGTGATAGATAATATCATTCACGGAGATTTTATCACAAAGCCCTTTCAGTCAGATGTTTTGAGCCTAATCTTATGTATCTTCATTGGCTTGGCATTGACTTTTTTGATACCGCGGATGAGGTTGTTGCATACCATGATCATGGTGTGCGTGCTAACAGCGGTTATCATTTTGGCTGGATATGTCGCGTTCGCAAAGGCGGACTCCTGGATAAACATGACCTATCCCATAGTTACAACGTGGTTTGTATTTCTCTCATCTGTTCTGACACTGTACGCTTCAGCTAGGAGGGGGGAGCACATAGCTCTTGAGAAAGGCCATGAAGCAATAAAAATGCTCGGGCTTTCTTATCAAGAAAAAGGTTCCTTGGAACTGGCCTATAATACTTATAACAAGTTACCTCTCAATGGGGAGGTCATGACATTATTATACCACCTCGCAATACAGTTGGAAAAGAAGCGTAAGGATTCTCTCGCCGTACAGATCTATAAGAAAATTCATAATAAGGACAAGGACTTCGAGGATGTGGCCCAGCGACTGAGTACATTTGGCGTAAAGACACTTGAACCAACCTCGGACGTCAGTACCATTTCGCTAAAGCAAGGCCAGACATTGGGACGCTATGAGATAGTTAAAGAGCTTGGAAAAGGTGCGATGGGTGAGGTCTATTTAGCCAAGGACGCTCATATTGATCGACATGTGGCAATTAAAACGTTCCGTTTTGGTCGGGAGATAGATGAGAAGTCATTACGAACGATCAAAGAGAATCTTTTGCGCGAAGCCCGGATGGCAGGGAAATTGTCTCACCCCAACATAGTCACTATTTATGATGCAGGGGAGGATTGGGATCTATCTTACATTGCAATGGAGGTGCTGGAAGGAGTTGAATTACCCAATTATTGTAAACCTGGGAACTTCTTTCCGTATGAAAGGGTTGTCGAAATCGTTTCATCTGTTGCCTGTGCTCTCGATTATGCTCACGACCACGGGGTTATTCATCGGGACATTAAGCCGGCTAACATTTTGATTCAGCAGGTGGGTGGTATAAAAGTCACTGACTTTGGGATAGCGTGCGTCAAAGAGAAAAGGGATCACAGGGAAATTGCCGGGACCCCTGTCTATATGTCTCCTGAGCAGATTAGTGGCCATGAAATCGATGGCCGTACAGATCTCTATTCCCTTGGTGTGGTCTTGTTTGAACTGTTGACCGGCAGAAAGCCATTTACGGCTCCAAATCTCGTAACGTTAAGGAAAAAAATTGTGAATGACCCGGTTCCTCAATTACGAGAAATAAGGGGGGGAGTACCCGAATACTTTCAATCGATCATTAACAAGCTTCTGGAGAAAGATAAGGAGAAGAGATACAGCCGCGGAGAAGATTTGGTGAATGACATGAAAAAGGCAAGGATGGGTTCCTTTGAAGACGGAGGCACCATCTATCTGGACCTGGATCAAGATCCGAAGAAATAGGAGTGCTTATGCCGGATGAGACACCGTCATCCTTCAATAGCCGCTTGGAATCTTGGTCAGGGCGAAAGCGAGGTTTTGACATTGGCATTGGAAAAACCTCGCACAGGAGTTTCCACATCTTCGGGAATTTTTTAAAAGACCAACGGTCGTTAATTAGGAGACAATACTATGCAACCATATGAAGTAAAAATAGAAGTACCTCATGAAGTGTTATTAAATCTTCATAAATCACCTGATGAGGCTGCCGAAGATATCAAACGACAGGCAGCTATTCGTTATTATAAAAAACGCTCTCTCTCATTGGGAAAAGCAGCAGATCTGGCGGGGATGAGCAGGTTTGAGTTCATTGATTATTTACGTTTTAATGATGAACCTGTTTTTCAATACACGGATGAAGAACTTGAAGAAATCAAAAGAGACGCAGCAGAGTTAGAGAAAGTTATAAGATGAGCAATATTGTCATATCCAATGCTACGCCAATTATATCCCTTTGTTCAGTTGGGTACGAGTTTGTTCTGAAGGAACTCTTTCACCACATATTTATACCCCAAGCTGTTGATATGGAATTGAGATCACTTGACAAGCCTGGATCACATTTTAGCGATTTAAAATGGGTTGAAGTTGTTTCAGTTCAGAATAAAGAAGTCATTGTTTTCCTCAGAAAAGATATTGATAAAGGCGAGGCGGAAACAATTGCGTTGGCAAAACAGATGAATGCATACGTCATCATAGACGAAAATGCTGGTTATCAAATAGCCAAACATTTTGGTTTACCAGTGGTTAGAACGCTTTCCATTCTCCGCCGCAAGCGGATTTAGTGTATACCCTTTCATTCGGAAACTAAGAAAGCAAAGAAAAATCCAGTAAATCCTGCCTGTTCCGTCAAATTCCAGAGGATTATTCGACTGAGGTCACTCCTGTCTAATAAAGGCAGAAACTTATGAACTAATGGGCGCCCCCCACTCTAATCAAGGTTTGACCCCAAATTCAAAGCCGATAAATTTCAAATCGGCTCGCTATTCCCCGGTCAACTTGAGTGTTTGGTTCGGCAATTAAGCAAATTGAAGTTTTAGTTTTTTTCCAAGTGCAACAGCAACATTCTCCAGAGTTAGAAGCGTTACTGAAGAATTTTTAGGATCCAGCAATCTGTCTACCGAAGAACGGCTTGTTTTCATCATTCTAGCCAAAGCTGCTTTTGAGATATGACGTAATTCCATCTCCTGCCTAATCTGATAAGCAAGTACACGCTTTAAAGCTGTTGCTTCAGCTTCAGCCATTAACCCTTCCTTTTGAAGAAAATCGTCGAAACTGCTTCCGATATGTTTACCTTTCATTTTAATCCTCCTGATACTCTTTCAACCGTGACAGGGCTGTTTTTAATTCATTCTTAGGAATTTTTTGGGACTTCTTAATGAAACCATGCAGCAGAATCATGACATTTCCATCAATTGTGAATAAAACTCTGGCAATCCCATTTGGAATTTTTGACCGTACCTCCCATAGAAACGGCTTGATTTTTTCAACCAAAGGCATGCCAAGAGGCCATCCGAACTGAACTGTCTTAATATCTTCACCAATTATTTTCTTATGCGCTGTTGATAGCGACTGCAGCCATTTTCTAACCGGCTCTGTTCCTGAACCCGTCTTATAAAAATGAACTTTTAGTTTAATATCATCGAAATCCATGTATTATATATGTACCAAAATTAGTACATTTGTCAAATATTTTTTGGCTCTATATGGATTTCAGGTTGGTGGCAGGTTTTTTTTGGTAGCTGGAGGCTTTTGTCTCGAAAGGCAGAGAATATAAGATAGATAAATCAAGAAGTTATATGCCATAATTTCGACAGGCTGGGTAAGCCAAACGAGGATATTACTTCACCAACCTGGAATCCATATAGAGCCTAAACTAAATGAAATAATCAAGGTTTGACCCCAAACCGAGACCCCAAACCGACCTAAAAAACGGATTACGGTTAAGCTGTGTTGCTTATTATATCACTCACTTATGTTCCCACATAATCCGTTAGAATCAGATTAATAATTAAGATGCGACCCTGTTTGTCAACTTTCGTAACAAATGTCCCCTTTGAGATTGCCCGCTTGGAGAGTTCATCCTGTCTAAAAAAACAGAAACTTATAAACTAATATGCGTCCAAGGTTTCACAAGTTTCCCTCGATAGGATGTCCCCTTTATATCTGTCAATTCAAAAAGTGCGCTTGCGTAAACTTTCTTTGATTTTTTGATGAAAGTGTATATAATAAAAGCAAGTAATATATCTGGACTGCACACCTCAGCCGATTGGAAAACGGAAGATACCAGCCTTCTATTGAAGTTTTAAAAAAAACTGGCTGACACACTTCAGGTAGGCACGAACTATCTGCTTAGCGATACTGATGATGAAGCAGAAGAGATAAGGATTAAGGATCAATCTTTTGCTGATAAAATCAGATTGCTGGATTCTTTGGACGGCAAAGAAAAAGAAACTGTTATCAACGTACTTGATGTCATGCTTACAAAAAATGCTCAACCTTTTAACAGAAAAAAATGAACATATTTAAGACGGGAGACGGATCATGCCGGAAGCAAACTATAACCAAGTCATATCCGAGATAAAAACATTAAATTTATCAGACCAACTTCGTCTTTTGGAAGAAATGGCAACGCTGATTCGCAAAAAGACAAGCGGAACACGACCCCGCAGCATTATGGAACTTAAAGGAAAAGGCAAGGATATCTGGAAGGGGCTTAATATAAAAGCGTATATTGATGAGGAAAGATCATCGTGGAATGGATAAACGTTCTACGGGGGAAAACGGTTGGCCTTGATACTGCGCCGCTGATTTATTTTATTGAAGAAAACCCCGCTTATATTGAAATTGTACGGTTTTTCTTTGAAGCAATGGACAGAGGTGATTTCATAGTTGTCACTTCAACCGTGACCTTACTGGAAGTACTGGTGCATCCATTACGCAGCAATAACAGAGAACTGGCAACAGAATACCGAGACATCTTGCTTAATTCAAGACTGATGACTTTGGAAGTTTCAAATGCCATTGCGGAACAGGCAGCCCAGCTCAGGGCTACCCATAATATCCGCACACCAGATGCCATTCAGATAAGCGCTGCATTAAACGCAGGTGCAACCCATTTTTTCACCAATGATATCAGACTGCCTGAAATTCCATCCTTACAGATTCTTTCCATTGATGCACTTGTCTAAAAAAATTTGTCCTGGGCATATGTAGAAGCAGCGAACTTTGCGATCAGGCATAGTGTGCCAGACGGTTCGACTATCGGAAAAAGGTGTGCACAAGATAGAGACCTATCCCAACCCCGGCAAAAATAAACGCCATACGAATCCAGATTTTGCGCCATGCCCTTATCCAGCAACGAGCAAAAGTATTTGTCTGCAAGAAAAAAAGTTAGGAACGTTCGGAACAAATGTCCCCCTTTGAGATTGCCCGCCTGGAGGGTTCATCCTGTCTAAAAAACAGAAACTTATAAACTAATGAGCGTCCCCCACTCCACACGCTTATAAACTAATGAGCGTCCCCCACTCCACACGCTTCTAATACACATCGCGCTTCCCATCTTGAAACACATAGGAACTCCTGTCGATTGGAAAAAGCTTGCAAAGGAAACGGGCATGGGTTCCCACCACACGGCACACGATTACATCAGTATACTTTCTGACTCCTATATCCTTTATTTCCTTCAAGCCTTAGATACCAACAAAAATTTGCCAAAGCTAAGAAAAGGGAAAAAAATCTACCCCTTTGATCCCGTCATTAGCACTGTTTTACTCACATATCATCCTTATTTAAAGATTGAAGACTCCATGCTTATCGAAGCTGTCGTAGGGAGTCATCTTTTGAGGAAAAGCCGATTTATAAACGCCGGCCTGTCTTCGATTTCGGATCTCTTTTATTGGCAAAGCAAGGTGGGCAAAGAAGTCGATTTTGTGTTTCTTGATCAGAAGGGGCCACAATCTATTGAGGTGAAATACCAGAATCACGTTACGTTGCGAGACAGCATCACCATGATCAGACATTTTAAGAAGGGCCTGCTTCTTTCCAAAAAAGATTTTGAAGTTGGCTCCAATGCCTTAATGCTGCCTGTCTCATGGTTTCTCGCCATGATTTAATTCCTAAATCTTTACCTCGCCTGCCCCATATGTCCAAATTATCACAAATAATTTGATTTAAGGTGAATTTCATCATATAAATCGTTTATAAAAATGGACAAACTAATAAATCGAATTCAACAGATTGATTTGCCCTCAAACCGTTCCGCTTTTTTGTGGGGACCCAGGAAGACTGGAAAAACAACCTTATTAAGACAACTGTTTCCCAATGCATATCTCATAGGAAAACTTTATATTCGGTACGTAAAGCCCTGGCTAAACGCTTTGCCATGTTTTTACCAATGGAACGTTTGCCATTCTCCATTTCAGAGATGTGGCTTGGTTTGACTCCTATCATATCCGCGAGTTGTTTTTGCGTCAATCCTTCACGGGAACGAAGCCCTCGCAAGGCATGACCTATATGTAATTCGGGAAAGACTTCTTCAATAGAATATAAGTTGCCATCGTCTTCCTCTATATTTTGTAGAGACATTCCTGCCAGGTTAAGGATCTTTTCAATGGCCTCACTTATCAATCCCGCTTTGTCGGAAGGTACGCCGCGCAAGCGGATCTCAACAAATCCGTTCATAATCTGCGTTTTCGTGAGTTCCAACATATCGCACCTCCACATGCTTACTCTCTTTTCTTGTAACTTTCCAAATGGCAACATAGGTTGGCTTGCCCTTTTTTAGGTGGCAATGATAGCAATGCTTCTTGCCTTTTATCGTGCCATAGTTATACCACGTATTTCTCGTAGGACCAAGTTGCTTCATTTCCAAAACCAAAGCGAAAAGGCTTTCTCGCACTTTAGGCGGAAGATTTTTGGCTTGCTTTTTAGCCTTACTTGTAAATCTTACGTCCCACACCATAGTTACCTATTACCATCTATTGGTATTTTGTCAAGCAGGAGTTACCAAAATCAAGAAAAAATGGGGATATCTTCCGTTTCCCGGAAGGATGTAACCATCATGGGCAAGAGCGGTTATTAAGTCATACCAAGAAGGATCTGTTGTTGACGGAAACCGGGCGCCCGTACTTCAAAAAGTGGCTGGCCGGGCTGCAAAATGGCCAGTTCCAAAGCAGCGGCGGCCCGCTGGCGTTGGAAGTTGGAAGCCGGTTCATTGAGTATCAAATGGGCATCCAAAAAGAGTAGGATAATTTTTTGATGCTCAGTCATACCGTTGGCCAGACGGTTCGACTATCGGAAAAAAGTGTGCACAAGGTACAGGCCTATCCCAACCCCGGCAAAAATGAACGCCATACGAATCCAGATTTTTCGAGCAATGGTCAGCTTTCCTTCTGCCTTCAAGTAATCGCGGAAAGAAATACCGAGGAAGACGACCGCTATAGCTATAAAGATGATTCCCAGAGATGATGGGCTGTTCATAATTATTCTCAGATTATAATTTGTGTTCTTTTACCTAAGTTGAGCGATTTTTTGCGAAGAAATGTGCTAAGATCTTGATGCAGCAAGGTTTGCGAAAAGCGTAGGCATACCAATGGATATATCGAGACTTTTCGCAAGTCCTTGATGCACAAGAGATTGGTACAGGTTGAGTAAAAAATCGCTCAATTTAGGTTTTATACTACGAGTGAATCAGTTGTCCGGCAAAATACCACTCACCCTCACGAAAACGGCTCCCATTCGTTTTGATCCACTCAGCATATTTTCCTATGGTCTGCTTTTGCTGTGATACCAGCATGTCGGTTTCAAAGGGGAAGTCGATGCCGTAGCGGATTACCAATTCTTCATACGCCATTTGCCGTACTATACGCGGGCTTTTTTCTGATTCCAGGTTTTCTAACAGACAGGCTGGCGAATAAGGTTTGCCGTTACGATACCGAATTGCGGGGTTAAAGTGTGATTTATTTTCTGCCCACCACTTTTGCCAGTCTTCAGGTTTTTGTGAGATGCGGGTGATGGTGGTGCCTGGTTCTTCTCCCGGGGAATAGAGACTTTCCCCGCGTTTCAGCTTTTCAAGTTCTTCTTCAAACAGTTCGTCTTCATCTATTTCTTCAGGAATAAAAACTTCTTCGTAAATTCCTGCGCCGGTAATGAGATTGAATGCTATTGCCGCAGACTCGGCAAAATCGGCATTACCAAGATCTGATAGAAGTGTGTCAACAGCCGAAATATCGCCGAGCAAACCCAATGCGATCAGGCAATCAGCGCTTGCCTTGTTGTTATTGGCACTTTCTATCAGAACCGCTGCCGTTGAGCGATTGCCTCCAAGTCCAAGCAGCAGAAACGGCCAATTCCCTGAATGGACAGAATGCAAGCAATGGTCTAAGGCTTGCGGATCGCCGATACGCAAAAGAGCCAGCGCTGTTGCAGAACAGACTGATTCATCTTCGTGTTTAAGATACTTATTGAAAAGGAGGGTGCGCGCATATTGTTCGCGGACGCGGCCAATAGACCAAATAATATTAGATACTGCTTGTGAATTGTTTTGCTGCAATGCATTGAGAAGTTCTTTTCCTGAAGACAACCGTCGATACCCTATAAGTTTAGCAGCAACAGGAATTAGCCTTTGATCCCCTTCTGATAGAATACGAATAAATTCATCTGTCCATTCCGACGGCAGCTCATGGTTGAGGGCGTCACTTATGGCTTGCACCCTTTCTGTATCCTTTGGATCAAGGGCTTCCAAACATTCCTGCACAAAGTCCAGCTGGTTTTGCCGACAGAAAACTCTTACCGCTGCATGGAGTTCGCCAAAGTCGCCTTCCATTGCCTGAGTTTTGCAAACATTCAATGCCAGATCTTCGCCAACTACCAAAGCGTCTATATGCGCTTCAAAACGTTCCTCAAAGTCTGCGATGTCCAGCCACGTTATTTCGGGATCATCGAACAGGGTCAGACGCTGCTCGTAAAGGAAGGAGGCTTCCTCAAGATGTTCCTGGTATAGTTCTGTTTCAAAATCTAATATTGTTTGGGTCATTTTGGGTATGGTTATTTTAGCTGTTAGAGAAGCTGGAGTCCGTTTTTCAAGATCTCGTCAACCAACGGATCATTGCGGTTAAAGGATTCCTTTCTAAAGGGACGTGGTTCAATATTTTTTCCCACTTCACGAAGAAAAATCTGAATTGTCCTATTTAGGTCGTCATTGTTTTCAGCCATTTGAATGTCTCTTTGATGTTTTTCATCTGCTCAAAGGTATATTTTTTGGTACAGGGAAAGGCCACAACAGGAAAACACAAAAGCACCGAACAACAGCCGCATCTTAAATTTTGAAAAACAGTTCCCTATGCTGTGATATTTATAAATACAACATATTTATGCCCAATATCCACAATAGTTAATAATTAAGATGCGACCCTGTACTCTTCCTTTGTTCATACAGGCCTTTGAAAAGATACGGATTAGTCGCACTCATCTGTGCGGGTATCGATTAAATTTTAAACCACTCTGTTTCTCTGATCTCAAGGAAACTCAACCTGCCCAGTTCCTTGGATCGTAGAAGACCATGCCAGGTATACCGCGACGTTCGATCTCAAGTCGAACATTATTGGACACAATGATTGCATTGACGCTCTCTGCCAGTCGGAACAGCTTAAAGGGCTTTGCTTTCTCTTCGTCGATCACCAAACTATCGAAGTCGACATCAATCATAGTGGAGGATGATGTTTGCATTAGCTCGGAGGCATCCATATCTGCTGCTGCGACGACGCCCACTATGTTGAACGCCTTATAGTTTGTGTATTCTTTGCCAGTCTCAGGGTCCCGAACAACCGCATCAAAAAGTTGAAGGTTATCGACACCAGCTGCTTGGAGGGCGGTAATCAGGTCTTCGCGCATGATCGGATATTGTGGCCCAGTATACATTGCCTTCATATTCCCGGATGGTTCAGAATCCAGAATGTACACTAGCTGACAATCTGGAGGACGCACAACAGAACCATGCATCCAGGGCGGCTTACCCAGATGGGGTGTATCATCCAAAGTTCTGATCGGATACTCGCCTTCACACTCCATAACATAGTAATCCATAAGAATCTCCTTTCTAAATAAGACCTGGAATTCGACTTACTTCGGCAACGGTCGTTCCAGAACAGTTAATTTCGCCCCTGCGGATACCCGTCGGAATTCTCTAGCTACCTCGTATTTGTCTGCCTGGACTTTAGTGAAGTAGTGCTTAGCCCAACGATTCGACGTTAACAAGGTTTGTTTCCACTGCGAAGGAGTACCCATTAGATGATAACGTAAGCGTTTGGAAAAGCCAAAAAGCCGGCGTTTTATTCGGTACGGCGGTGGGATCTCTTTTTTTCCCTCTTCTTTACAGATATCACAGCAATCCAAATGCACAGCCAGTGCTGTACTTATCTTGTTTAGGTTCCTCAACACATGATCACTATAATTACTGTGGCTATCGTGGAATTGTGCACCAGTGGCCTTACATGTTCCAGCCACATAGGTGAACTGCCACTCTTCATTTTCGGCGCTGAGTTTTGACCATGATTCGCCTTTTACCGGCGTCGTACCCTCTCGAGCTTTACGAACATAAGGCTTTTTGTTTTTGGGTTTGATCTTCTTTTCGGGCATTGCTGTTTTAATCGCATAGTTACCCGGGAGCCACACACCATTATGAGCGCCATTTATATCGTAACCGATATGGTGCTTGATCGTGTATTGACGACCACCCCTGCTTTCTACCTTGCCTCCTTCCTTCATGAACTCAACGAGTGCCTCAGCAGGTTTAAGGGAGGCATTCCCTGGAATTAAATGATGTGCTGCAACAACAAAAGGGAAGTCACCTTCCTTCACGTCATGATGCCCGGGGATGTGTATCTTTGGATTTCGACCTTCACGTTTTGTATCACTCGGTTTCATCTTGACGAGGTAGTCGTCCGGAGGGTACGGCCCACCATCTGCTTTTCCTTTTTCCCCTTTCAAGAGATTTTGTCCTAAAATTCCGCCGTCATTCGCTTGTGCTTCTTCAGCAGAATCTCTATCGTCATCTAAAATATTCTCTGGTTTAGCCTCGGGTCCACCCGGTTCATCCTCATTGAAGGGACATTTCAATTCATATTCTTTTTCAAGAGAGTCTGATATGACTTCGCCGATTTCCATGGATTCCGCCTTTCAGGGAGACGATCGATTTGAATGACTAATCATTTAGATCGTCTATTTTTTGCGAGTACCTGATTCAACACCGCTACGTTCCCTGCTGCCCATATGTTTTTCTGATCTGCCATGACTTGTTGTTTAAGAAAATTCTTCGCTCGTATTCTGAAGATACCTTTCAGTGCTCATCTGTTCCCGCATATCCTGAATAGAAAATACAATGTGTATCGCTATCAGGATTTCCTACCAGTGTAACCTTGGTGCAAAAAATACTATGATTACCAACTTTTGCATACGGGGATACAATATTTTAACAGGATATCTGAATTGCATGATCAAAAAACAGAACTTTCACCCGCTGAAAACGTAACATTATAGGCTACACATATTGGATGATAAACGATGCTGAGACTGCAATAGCTGTTACCATTCTGCAAAGATGGAGTAACAAAGATGGATTCATCCTAACATAGTGACTATCCCATAATATTCTTTTTATTATGAAAAAGCGGATCCCCTAACCGACAAACATTCTTTCCTTCGAACTTAACATCGAAAGAGTACATCATATATTCCGCCTCTCCCTTGGTCTTGCTACTTATCACACCACCGGCGCTTCCGGCCTCATCGCCAGTGGTCGTACTGTACTTTGCCCCTTTTACCATCGGCATTTTGCCATCAGTTTTAACCTTTTTCGGTCCTTTTGATGTATCAGATGATTTTCCAATGTTTGGATAAGGGATAGGAATCGGACCCGCAGGTGATGGTGTTTTGCAGACATCAGGAAAAACCGGACTCATTCCCCCACTTCCTTTATGAACTATCCCTCGTGAGTTGACAAACGTTGTTTGACCCATATTTTGTCTCCATATTTTGCTCTAAACCATATCCACAGTCAATGCCGCTCTTGCCCCATAATCTGAAGAACACCACACCAGACAGGGCGTATCTATTACTTTCTTTGCTATGCCTATTGCTGATAACCCTGTCATAAGTGTTCCAAGCGCGGCGCCCGGATCTCCAAAACAGTCAACAGGATGCTCAAAACAAAAATTTTCGTCAAAATGATCCTTGTTTCGCATATAGGCAACACCCCATTCCTTTGCTCCAAGATTTTCCCCGTTTAATCCCGCATACACAGTTCTAATTTTACCGATATAACTGTCATTAGAAGAAAACATTGCCTGAAATGCTTCTGTCAATCCATCACCATGATAAACCTCTTTGCTGTAACGGTGTCCTTTTTCATATCCTGTGCCAATGGCTTGAATCTTAGCAATAGGCTCTTTACCCAAAACTCCAATTTTATCAAGCGAACCGAGCAACAAAAAACCTGCACCTTCACCCGGAATAAAACCATCCATAGTATTTGTTCCTAAAATACGATTTTCCATGTCAAGAGAACTAAGCAAATAAAGGTCTAAATAGGTATCAACACCACCAACAATCGTGAATTGATTCGTACCTGAGGCAAGACGCTGCATGGCGTCTTCAATGGCAAACAACCCGGCAGAGCGTCCCTGCGGAAAAAGTTTACTCTCTGCAACATTAAAATGAACTCCTGATTGAGCACTGAGATGTTCAAGGAATAGATCATCAACGGGTTTTAGACGGCTCGGAAGTGGTTCAGGAACACCAAGGTAAAGCGGAATGTTTTCAATATCAGGCGCATCCTCTAAAGCTTCCTGAAGGGCCGGAGCCGCAAGCCGCAACATCCGTGACTGCCTGGCAGTAATGCCGACAATCTTATCAACCTCCGGTTCCAGAGACGGCAAAACCTCATCAGGCAATATTGACATGACAAATGGTTCAAATCTTCTGTCATGTATAGTGGTCTCAGAAAAACGGGTGATTCCTGCCCGCACCGAGGCCGCTGTCTGTTTAGCGCCAATCCCAACAGCGGTTATCATGCCGACGCCCAAAATAGCCACACCTTTATCCGGCATCAACCTGTCCTTTCGTCTATATGCAGATTTTTTGGGTTAATGTCTATCTGTTCCACTTTTAATGTTTTTTTATCGCATTCAACCGCGGCTCTCCAGAGCATAGAAAAATGCGACTCATTCGTTTCGATTAAGATGGTTTCTAAATTTAAAGCAGGATATTCTGTTTTTCCGGCAATTCGCACTGCCGCCTCAAGTTGGCAGACCGGCAATTTGAATTTCAAAGGCCCGTTATGCGACATCCCTTTAATCATAACAGGTTCACCGCCTTTAAGATAACCACTGCAAACCAGATCAGGGTGAGCTGCGTTAAAAAAGCGGGGATCAAAGTCTTCGGGAAGATAAGGAGCCCGTTTTTGCTGCCAGGCATCGTCATAGGTCCCGGCAAACGATTTCCGCGGTTCCCATGATGATTCAACATAGCCAAAACACGCTGGTGTGGGCAGATCACTGATTTTCTTAATTAGTTGAGCTGGATCTTCAAGATTTGGTAACTTAGTTCCTATTAGTTCTTTTTTGCTTCTTTTACCTTTAAATCCACTGCCAACAGGGTTTCGTGCTTCAAACAAGACTTCCTGCTTATCAGGGCTTATCTTATGCACACCGCCAAACGCACGTTCATAAACTAAAGGCATACTCTCAAATGGGACAGGCGGAGTAATGCGAAGTCCCCAAAACCCATGAGTCCACTGTCTATCCCCAAAAACCCTCACAACTTTTTTTCGACCAGCAACCGCAAGCATCACATCAATCTGCGAAACAGGATGCTTATCAGGAGAAAGCGCTTTGCCTATCATTACAATATCAGTGGAGGGTTTTGTCAGATGCAATTCAGAAGCATACTTTAAACTTGATTGACCCGGCTCACCCCAATACTCATCGGCCATAACTATGGACGACTGGTTTTCAGCTATTTCGATTTTATTCCCTGATAAAAAGGTGGCTTTAACGATTACATACAGGGTATCCACAGCATTTTCATTAGGGAGGACAGCAATAGTAGCTTCAAATTGTGTTTTATTTTTTAGTTGTAACATTGACCGAAAAGCACTCAGAGATTGGACTCAATATCTAATTGATGCTTACACTCGACCCTTTTATTCGCTGGGGACCTGAGGACCGTGACAAAAAATGAGTCCCTTTTATGATAATCTTGCCATCTTTTTGAATGAGAATACTTCCCTTACCGCATTTGATCTCAACTTCGTCTTCAGCTTCGATTGTTATGCGCTTACCGTCAATCAATACATCATTAGGCCTTTCATTCTGATCACCTGGTAGTTCTAAAGATAACAGGCCTTCAAGAGGATCTGCCATCAAGTCCGCAATAATCGGATAATCGGGATTCCCTTTTTCAAATACAAGAAGGACTTCACGTCCTTTGTATTCCTTTTTTATGAGCTCGATCTTATTCAAACCCGCGACCAATTTAGCGGCTCTCGGCGCACAGCCATCAAACTCTACTAAAATATCACTTCGTCCATTAGTACCGGCAAGATGCCCGATGCATGGAGCTAATGATGCAAACTGAGTCGTGGTGAGCATATTATCAGCATGTTGATTTTGTGTTTTCTGCATGACCATACGTAAATTTCCAAATTAAGTGTCCGAGCATAAATTTTTTGGTAAAAGGCCTCCGAATTCGTGCTCTTCCACTAATATTTTGATTCAGTAGAAGCGGAATGGATAAGCAGATTTTAAAGCGTATAACTCTCTGAATATATTAAAAAATCGTTAAGAAAAAACAGATTTTTATATAGTTTTTCTAATAATTCAAAGATTTTGCACTCTGTTCTTTCTTTAGGATCCTTTATACGTGAGTTTTACACGATTTAAAATCTGATTATCCATAGAGCGGTACTATTCCTCAAAGTGTTAGTGATAGAGAGCATCTTTATTTCCATCCATGTTTGAGATCTTCACAGTAGACCTGGCAGGCAGGGCCAAAAGGATTGGCCTGATAATCTACCAGTATATGACCAGCCTTGTCTGCTGACACAAGTTTCCCTACGCATACCCCTTGGTTTCTGTAGAGATATCTTTCAATCGAAAGGCATCGTCCGTGGGGCTCTCCAGTTCAAAGATTTTCGCCAAGAGCTCCCCTGTATCAGTTTTCCTTGATCTTACTTCCCTTGATAATGACATCTCCACTACCTTTGATCTGAATTTTCTTCCCCTTGACCATTATGTCGCCATTCTTTTTCATCACAATTTCGGCCTTCCCTGTTTTCAATACAATCTGATCTTCGGCCATGAGTTGTATTTTTTTTGCATTGACTGCATATTCTTTGCTGACTTGTTCGGTATGTTTGCCGCCGACCTTTTCGGTAAGATCTTTATTAATTGTCACTGATTGGCTTTTTCCCACTGTTTCTGTCAGATCTTTACCTGTACTTAAATTTTTACTGCCTCCTATCGTCTCAGATTTCTTGCCCCCAACAGCCTCCATCTTATACGCGCCCACCTCTTCCATCTTGGCGCCACCCACGGTCTCATTCATCGCCGCACCAACAGTAACCTGGTAAGCAGCACCAATCGTGAGTTCTTTTGCCGCCCCAATTGTCTCTGCTGTGTTAATTGTGACGGTCTCAGTTTTGTTCTTTCCAACACTGAGGCTCATATTAGCGCCTATGCTTTCAGTATGATTCGCCCCGATCTCAATTGTTTTATCGTTCCCTACCGAAAGAGTCTCATCATGCCCAACAGTCTGATTCTTGTCGTTCTCAATAGCAATAGTCCAGTCCTTCTGACCATGCAAATATACCTCTTCTTCCCCCTTTTTATCCTCAAACCTGATCTCATTCGACCCACCGCCTCCAAGAGAAGAATCCGATTTTATAGTACTTTTTGTTTTTTCATCAGGAAGAGAATAGGGCGGCGTGTTGGTGCCGTGGTAAACACGACCGGTGATAATCGGTCTGTCAGGATCTCCTTCAAGAAAATCTACAATTACCTCCTGACCGATACGGGGTATGTGCATAGCCCCCCATCCTGCACCCGCCCACACTTGACTGACACGTATCCAGCAGGAGCTGTTCTCGTTGTTTTCCCCCTCACGATCCCAGTGAAACTGAACTTTTATCCGTCCGTGTTCGTCAGTATAAATTTCTTCCCCTGCCGGACCCACGACAATTGCCGTCTGCGCGCCTTCTACCACCGGTTTTGGGGTAAGCCGGGGAGGGCGGTACGGTACATCAAAGGGAATACAGGTAAAACTGTTGGCATACGATTGTCCCGACTCCTGTCCAGAACCCCCCACTGGCTCGGTTGCCCCATGATTGACGGATGTCATAACATACGGTTTGTTGTTCATATCCTCCCGGAAATACTCCAGAAGATCAAACCTGTACCCGCTTGTAAATGCCCTGCAATCACTTGAACCGGTTATAGTCGTGATCTTTGTTTCTTCTTCCTCCATGCGTATTGTGGTTAAACGCTCTCCTTGCGCCTTTTTTGTATAAAGCCCTGGATAATCGTATATCTCGCGCTCTCCAGGACCCAACATCTGTTTAGTGGAAACATCCACCTTCATATCAGTGCCTGGTATCTCAAAATTAAAATCGTTAATGGAATATTTGGCAGGTCTGATCTCCTGCATTTTCTCCAGGCTGGTTATCACGTCCTCCTCCAACCAACCACCGGCACTGATCTGATACCGTGCAGATTCCTGTTTGGGACATGGCTTGAACTTGTCAGAGGCATCAGCCAAAATTAGCGTATGCTTTTTTTCTTCGTGTTCAAAGAAATAACATATCCCTTCTTCTTCCAGAAGGCGGGAAATAAAGTTAAAATCAGTTTCTCTGTACTGCACGCAGTAGTCCCTTTTATCGTAGCTGTCATTGAGAAGGAGCTTGTAATCTAAAAACTCTTTTTCGGTAAATATTTTTTCCACTATATCCGGCACGGAAAGCTTTTGAAATATTCTCGAATCCGCTGTCCTTGTGAGCAGCCAGAGCCATGGAACCATGGTGGCTGTATAATGCGAAAAATGCGTATCACCTCCGGCTTCGCCGCCGCCCCTTCCCTGCGAAAAACTGGATATTATACCATTAAAAAAACGTTTGTCTCCATCTGCCAGGATAATGGAGACTGCGACGTTTTTCCCGATAATGTCTTCAAATGTTATGTTGTGATTTTCTGAAAGGAGGTCGAGTTCAAAGCTGAAAAGATCGGAGATGCCTTCTATTCCATGGCATCCTGTAAGAAGCAGCACATCCGTGCCCAGCGGGGTGTTAATGGCAATTAGTCTGTTTTCTTGCGTATAGGACATGGTCTTTTTACCGGGGCAGACATTTTGTTCGCTATTTATTTACCGGATAAACCAATTAGCGCCCTTCGGGCAAGCTGTTAAGCTGTTGAGCCGTTAAGCTTACCTGCTAAGAGCTATGAACCATTATTGCAGACTGATAGTTTCCAACCTATTAATAAGATTGACTAAAAAATGAAAATTTCTATACTATAAAATTACAATACCAGTGTGGTTTGTCATTGTCAATATAGTATTGGAGGGAGGCGCAAAGTTCATAAACAGTAACAATTTAGCCTTTTGAAAAAGAGTCCGACAGGATAACAGGATAAACAAGATTTGTAAGCGTTCACGGAACATTGAAATTAGAAATTTGGCCTTCATGCTTTTGTACTGTTTTTCCCAATGTCTAATTTCTACTTTCCAATTTCAAGTTTCAAGCCATGAACGGCTACAATAATATAAATCCTGAATATCCTGTAAATCCTGTCAAAAAAATAATATTTAAAAGCGCTAACATGCTACCATAGACATTATCTTGTTTGCCTAACTCCATCGCCCGGCCAAACTGGTTAAAGGATCGGCTATCGACTGGAAGCGTGCTATCCGGATGATGTCCTGGTTTCGGAAACAAAGGAGCGGCATCAAGCCCTTATCCAGGATGATTTCAACGGCTCGCTCGGTAAGTACCACCTCGGCACAGGGTTTAACCCTGGATTCACCCTCTTCTTTATAGATGTATAATGGCAGGCCTTCAATATCCTGGATGATGCCGGGTCGAAAGTTCCAGCCATACTGGCTAAATGCCTGGGCCAGCAGGTACACACAGGCAAAGGATGGGTTGCCCCACAAGTAATAATTGTGGTCCGGCTCGGACGGCATTTCTTCAAATTCAAACTGCTCTATAGGGTCAGTATCCGCTCCATATGGGAGTCGTAGCATGAATCGGGGTAGGGCAAGGCCGAGGTATGCTGCATCCGGAAGTTTTCTCAGCGCTTGCCATGCCTGACTCTGTTCTGCCCCGTGCAATTTCTGCCAGTCGACAGGGTCCGGCGTCTTGGCTAAAGACTCGCAACCCAACACTTTGTCATTTGCAGCCGTTATAAACGGCGCTCCGGAAGCTTTAGCAATTTTCGCAATGCAGCCCAGAAGTTCAGCATCTTCATGGGAATTGTCAAATATATAGTTGCCTGCCAGAACAGCCCACGGCTCGCCGCCGAATGTTTCAACTATCTGCTCTACAAGAAGTTTATAGATACCGGTTGACCGCATGTTATCTGTAGCTCCCAGATCAGCGGTCAGTTCGGCTTTTGATATATCGAGTAAATATAGTTTGAGCTGCTCATCTGTTTCCAATCTGGATACAAGGAAATAAACTCCTCGCCAGGCAGACTCTATTGCCTGAAAATCGGGGTGGTGCAATATCCTTTGCATTAGCTCGCTTGTGGCAGCATCTACAGCATCCAGCATCTCTGCCTGCTGCGGTTCAATGTCAGGGACGAGATGTGGTGTGACTATTTGGTTTAAGAAATTATCCCACTCTGATGTAACCCGCGATGATTCGGTCTCAGGCGCTTTTTCCCGGGTTTCTTCAAGAACCTGGTCGAGCAGGTTACCTGTTGTCTGCCCTGAAATGCTTTCTATAGATTTTCCCATATCTTTCGGAGGCGGAACAAATTCAGATGGTTTATCCGCTCTTTTGAGTTCTTTTGCTAACTCAGCAAAAGTTGAGGGGTCTTTTATCCCTTTGCGGGTCTCTCTCAATGCCTCAAACACTTCAAGTCTTTCAAAGAGACTGTCAGGATGAAAATCATCAAGTTCGGAAAATTCGATAGTAACAGGTGGGGATTCTTTGCCAAGGATTGGAAGCTTGATCTTGACTTTAAGTCTTGCAAGCACCTCATCAAGATTATCCCGATCCACCATAAGAATTCTTCGGTTGTCCAATGCAGGATCAATAATCCCCCGATTAGTCCTTCCGCTGAAATCGCCGAAAATACCAATCCGAAATGGCGTCTCCGGCTCTGGCACACCGTGTGTTTTCTCCATGGTCGAGACAATGTTAACCTCGACCTTTTCAAATGAAATTGGTTTTGACATTACAAAATTTTTTCCTGAAAGGCTCGTAGGTTGGGTTGAGGAACGAAACCCAACAACAAGCAATAAAGTAAACGCTACTCTTTTCCAATTAACTCATCAAACGAAATATCACGACCTGCCCCCCACTCCAAATTAAATACACCTTCGCGAACATAACGGTGAAAACTGGAATACTCCCAATTCTTCGGCGTCTTCACCAATCCGTGCTTTACCGGGTTATAATGAATATATTCAACATGTTTGACAAAATCTTGCTCATCACGAATCAAATGTTCCCAAAATCGATGTTGCCAAACAGCTTGTTCTTTTTTTATCTGTCTTGATGCAGATGGGGTTTTCTTATACCTGTTATCGCAGTTTCTGGTGAAATGCGTCTTGATCAAGCGCCACCGTTTGGAAAAATCCCGATCACCTTGTGGTAATGTCCACAGACAATGCAGATGTTCCGGCAGAAGGACAAAAGCATCAATGGTGAAGGGATGTTTTTTCATGACTTGTCTCAGAGATTCACGTAATAGCGAAACATTGTCAGGATGGCAGAGAATCTTCTTTCTTGTATGTGTGACCACTGTAAAAAAATATGTTCCGCCTTTTTTTCGTGCTCTGCGATATCGCATGATTCTTATGTTGCCTGGTTATTGTTGGGTTTCGTTCCTCAACCCAACCTACAATGTCTTACAAACTCATCAGCTTACCAGCTCATCAGCTATATTACTTCAAACACAAATCCCGCTTCACCCAAAGACACTTTCACCTCTTTTATTTGCTCCCCTGTCGCCATCCTGGACAGCAGCTCCTTCGACATCTCCGGCAGCAAGGTGTTGGTTAAGATATGATCCACGTTTCTGGCGCCGCTGTCGACTTCGGTGCAGCGGCTTCCGATTGACTCTATTAATTCCTCATTGTATTTAAAGGTAACATTTCTGTTTTCCAGCATTCGCTTTGCAATACGATCCAGCTTGAGCTTGACGATGAGGCGCATGTTCTTGTCTGTAATGGGAAAGAACGGCACGACCTTTAAACGACCCAGAAACGCTGGCTTGAAGCGTTTCAACAACTCTGGTCGCAGCATTTCCGTCAGGGCCGGTGCATCCGGCATGGTCTCTTCATCAGCGCAGACCTTCATGATCATGTCTGTGCCCAGATTGGATGTAAGAATGATCAGGGTGTTTTTAAAATCTATTCGTCGGCCTTCCCCGTCTTCCAGCATGCCTTTGTCAAAAACCTGGTAAAAGAGTTCCATCACATCAGGGTGGGCCTTTTCCACTTCATCCAGAAGGACGACGCTGTACGGCCTTCTCCTGACAGCTTCGGTCAAGACCCCTCCCTCGCCGTAGCCGACATATCCCGGAGGAGATCCTTTCAGGCCTGAAACCGTGTGCGCCTCCTGATACTCAGACATGTTGATGGTGATTACGTTTTCTTCGCCCCCGTACAGGACCTCGGAAAGCACCAAGGCTGTTTCGGTCTTGCCGACCCCGCTCGGTCCAACAAAGAGGAAGACTGCCGTCGGTTTTGACGGGTCTTCAATACCTGCGTGGGCTGTCTGGATCATCTGAGCTACGGCGTCCAATGCATAGTCCTGTCCGATAATCCTTTCTGCTAATAAATCCGCCATGTTAAGGACGGTTTCGATTTCATCGGTCAGCATGCGTCCCGTGGGGATACCTGTCCATCCGGAGATCACTTCAGATATAATCTCAGGATCCACCATAATCTGAACCAGTGGTGAACCCCCTTGCGCTTCAGCAAGTTCCTTTTTCAGTCCTTTCAGAACATCCTGTTTTTCGGATAATGCTTGTTTGTCGGAAGGATCCTTTTCGTGGATTTCCTCTATCTTCTTCCGGACATCAATGACACGATTAGCGATTTCCATTTCCTTTTGCCACTTTTGAGTCAGATCATCGAGGCGGGTCAGGGCTGCTTCCTTTTCTGTGACAAGAGACCGGATCCGCTCAACGTGCTCATGGCCTATCAATTCTTCCCTTTGAAGGATCTTCATCTCCCTGTCGATTCTGCCAATATTCCGGGTAGCTTCTTCAATGGCGGAAGGACTTGTATTCAGTCCTATGGCCACCCTGGCGCAAGCCGTGTCCAGAACACTCACGGACTTATCAGGGAGCTGTCTGCCTGTGAGATAACGATGGGACAGGTGGACTGCATCAAACAAGGCATCATCTGTTATCATGACATTGTGATGATGCTCAAGAAACGGGGCAATCGCCCGCATCATCATCAGGGCCTTTTCTTCTTCCGGTTCTTCGATTTTGACCACCTGAAACCGCCGGGCCAGGGCAGCGTCTTTTTCAAAGTACTTTTTGTATTCAGACCAGGTGGTTGCCGCGATGGTGCGCAACTCACCCCGGGCCAGCGCGGGTTTGAGCATGTTGGCTGCATCCCCGGAACCCGCAGAGCCTCCTGCGCCTATTAGGGTGTGGGCTTCGTCTATGAAGAGAATTATAGGGATGGGGGATGCCTTTACCTCATCAATAACCGATTTTAACCGGTTTTCGAACTCTCCTTTTATTCCTGCCCCAGCCTGCAAAAGACCCAGGTCGAGTGTGTGGATCGCCACGTTTTTTAGCGGCGGAGGGATATCTCCTTCTACAATCCTGAGAGCAAATCCTTCCACCACTGCGGTCTTGCCCACACCGGCTTCTCCGGTCAGTATGGGATTGTTTTGCCTGCGCCGTATCAGGATATCCACCATCTGTCTGATCTCAAAGTCACGCCCAAGAACCGGGTCTATCTCTCCCTTTCGGGCCCTTTCGGTCAAGTTGATCGTATATTGAGCCAGGGCCTGTGCCTTTCCGGCCGGCATCCGCCGCCCTGCCGCATCTTCAGCCAGCGCCGGCTGCGCGGCGTCAGTCTCTTCAACGGACCCGGAAGTCAGATCAGTTAAATGCTCTCTTAAGGTCTCCACAGAGATTTTTTTAAAGCTTTCCGAGCTTCCAGATAACATCCTGGCCATTTCATCGTTGCTCATAAGGGAAAGGAGAATGTGTCCTGAACGGATACTCGGAGCCTGAAAGTCAACAGAGGCAACCAGCCATGCTTCCTGAATCATGCTGGGTATACGGGGAGAGAGAGCAGGAGTCCTGGCGTTGCCTGTTTTAAATCCCTCCATGGTACGTGTGAGATCAGATACCAAACGGGCCTCATTGATTTCAAAGTGCCTGAGTATCTTCTGCATATCAGTGTTTGCTATCTCAAGAAGTTTGATGAGAAAGTGTTCTATGTCCACTTCATAATGGGTTTGAGACAGGCAAAGGCCGGCAGCCGATTCCAGAGCGCTTCGGCAGGTAGTGTTTAATTTTCCTATCAACGATTTTAGATTTGATGCTGGCATGATATTAGCTCCTTATTTGCTCATCAAACGTTACATAAGGATCCTCACCCTGAATTACACCGGGAGTCTTGATCCATGTTGACCAGCCGAGCTGCGGACAGGCTGGAGTTTCCATACCTAATGCACACAGGGGAACTTCCTTACGTTTTAGAAATAGGCGAATCTCGAATTCATACTCTATTCCCACCATATATTTGACCAGGGAAAAGATGGAACAGAGCTTCTTGCCTGTGGGCATAAAACAAATAAAATCATCATAACTCATTGGCCCCAGGTTGATGCGAAATTTTGTCTGGCTTTCCCGGGCCCACGATCCGCAAATAGCGTCGATTCCTATTTGTCCATTGGTTTCGCCGAGTTGAGTCTGATCTTCCAGGTCTAATGGGAGCATCCGTTCGATAAATTGTTCGACCTCGACATCAGCGCCGGAAAAATACTCCACCGCTGCCTCGATAGCAACCGCAGATGGAACCGGCCTCGATAATAAACCGCTGTAAAATATCAGAGACTCCTCTGATAATCCGATTCTTTTGGTGAGTCCGGCTGTCCCCAAACCTGTTAAACTTAGTAAATGTCCGGAAAGTCTGTCTCCGGCTCCAGGAAGATAATTTACAGGAAATTTGTATTTTTTCCAGGCCAGGTAAAAAAGAGAGATAAGACGGTGATGGAAAATATCATAAAACGCGGTAAGGCTGAAATCTTTCCGGCGATTTCTCTCCATAGCCAGTTCATTGTGCCAATTCGGCAAAACACCGGATGGACCGATCAACCCCATAAATGCGACTTCCATATTAACCGGTCTTTTCTTATTGCTATGTGTTAAGTTTGAAATATCGCTGGGGGGAAATGAAAAACCGGGTTTCACTGAAAATTGCACTACTTCTTCATCCGGCGCCAGTGTCTGTCCTAACGGTTTTTTGTCGGGGAAAAGAGATTCCAGTAAATCTACAGCCTTAAAAAATGAAAAACCGTAAAATTCCTTAAAAAGACGCTCTCTTAGAGGAGTATTCGATTGCCGTTTCTTGGAGGCCATTTTTTTAACACCTCTTTTTTCTGTATGGTTTTTGCAATCAATTGGGAAAAGGAATTAATGGAAACATATTGTCCTAAAAACCTTTCCAATACAGATGCAAACAGATACAGACCTGTTCCAACAAATTTATCCTCGTCAAATGTTATGGTAACCTGCACCCCGCGGCAAAATGATTGGCCTATTCTTTTTGTGACAGGTTGAGACTGAATAGATACTATGCCGTTTATCTGCTGTCTTGTAGCTGGTGAGTTTTCAAAATCATAAAGTTTGAGGATTTCCTTGAGGGCATCTTCTCCTCCCTGCACAAGAGAAATATAATTGAGGGACAGATGGGATATCAAACGCCATTGCAGGTTCCCGTCCATAAAGGGTCTGCGGGTTGGAGTGGGTTTTATCAGACTCTTTATCCGTGCAACAGGAGCCGTTATTTCCATATCAAAATCGCCCTTATCGTCCCCAAAGGGAAGACGGGCAGGCAAGTCTCGATTAGAGCATGTAATATGGATAGTTAATATTTCCACCTCCGGATCAATTGATTTGAAGTTCGAGTCTGCAAAGGAAAGATAGACCTCTGTTCCCTCATCCCCTTTTTTACCCGAAGAGCGGCGTTGAATATACCAAAAAGCCATTCGGTCATTGCTATCCTCTTCATCAAGATGGTGTTTTATGGAGTAAAAGGGTTTGAAATCAAACCCTTTTCCCGGAAAAGAATCCGAAGAGGCGGTAACCCTGTCAATACTGAAGACTTCTGTTGCTTCCTGGCTTCTGATATTTGGAATAACATGATATTCGGTCTTTCGTTGTTCAATTCGTACAGGTTCGGCAATACGTTTAAATAAATTGACTACAGGCGCAGTGTTGATGCAAAAGGTATCTTTATTGATCACAAGATTCGATTTGGCATTCCTGTTCAAGTATATCCAAATATTAAGAGTGTCATTGAAATCCGGATGTTTAATTTTATCCAGGCCGCCAAGATCAAAGAAAAGGAACTTTTCAGGGAAACAAAAGTATTCAAAAAGGAGAAGAAAGCCAGGAAAAGCTCTTTGGGTATAGGGAATCAAATGCTCATCAGGGTCAAATCCAACGGGTTTTATGTCATCTTTGGTTAATGATATCTTTTCTATAATCTTTTGTTCTTCACTATTTATCAACTCACATTCAACACAACACACATTGTTGAATAAAAGTTCGTACAGATGAAAGACATGCTGGGCCGGGCCATTTAGGAAAAAACGCAGGTCATTCCAGCCAAGATTGGAAAAGCTCAAGTTATTAAAAGTCTTTAATTGAATTAAAATAGCTTGCTGGGCGTCTTTCACCGGTTTTTTGGGATCACAAAGCTCTGCTGAAACAACCTCGACAGGCCAGAGCTTGACAGAATAAGATGTGTCAAACCTGCATTGAATGCCGTTGACTGATTTGGAATAGAGCATGGTATCTTCAGGTATCAGGTGTCCGGACTCGGTAACATTCTGTTTTACCGGTTCAAATCTGACTATGGACATGGAGGGTATCGGATTGATGTAATGAGGGTAAATTATATTAAGCAACGATTCTGTTATTTCAGGAAAATCATCATCAATCTTCTTATGTATACGTCCGCTAAGAAAGGCAAATGCCTCAATCAAACGTTCAGTATGCGGGTCTTCACATTTATCATGTTCAAGGAGCAGCCGACCGGCAATCTTGGGGTATTTCCTGGCAAACTCAGCCCCCATTTTGCGGATAAATGTGAGTTCGCGCTCATAATAACTTAGAAGTTTATCATCCATTATTTTTTAGCTCATCAGCTCAACAGTTTATCAGCTTATCAGCTCAAAAGCTCAACAGGCTATCTCGATATAATATACTCACCTTTGTTGACATCAAAATAGGTATCAAAAGTCACCGGTTCTGCTACAGGTTCTACAACCAACAGGCCTTTAATCCTGAACCTGAGATTACGTTCGTTGTGAGCTGTTGTTTCAAGATGTACAGTTATATTTTTTAACCTGGGTTCAAACCGTGAAATACTCTTTTCAATATCCTGTCGCAGCCGCTGTCTTACGAATGGGCTTCCAGGATTTTTGGAGGTAAAGTCCTTTAGGCCATATACAAAAAGAGAATTATTGACCCGGCTATATTCAACCGGAGGAATCAATATCTGGCGCCTGGTGTTAAGAAGATTTTCCAGATCTCTTATGACCGAGTCCATGATTTGCCCGATACTGACCAGGCAATACTGGACAGGCTCACGAGAAATGCCTGGTTCATGATCGATAAGCCTATCCAGTATAGATGCCCGGAGATTTTGGTGTGTTTGTTTCAACCTGTCAAAACCATGTTAGCTAAGGTGTTATATTTTTGTATTTGTTTCAAGGTTCCAACCGCCTGCCACATTTCCTCCTCCGCTGCCGTCTGCGCGTTTTTGCTGGGTGTAAGTCCATTCAATTTTGCCATAATTGAAGGAAACCTCCTCAAGAGGCAGTGTCTCACCACCTTGAGCAGATCCACCCGGGCGGACTGAACTCACGATGCAGTCGCTCATTTTGTACTCCATGTATTGCACCTTGTCGCCACCTGCCCGGCACAAGGCAAGAACGACCTCTGAAATGTGGGTCCCGTCAGCGCATGCCACGGCCAGCTTTGGAGAGGCCTTATCCAGGGCCTTGACAATAGAAAAATCCTGGAAATCAGCCCGTTCCGACGAGGCCCCGCCACCACTGCTGGCCGACGCCGATGCTGTTTGAGATACCCCTGCGCTATAGGAGAGCACCTCTATCTCGTCTGCGTGGGCGTCATCCGTGCTTTCTCCTGGTATACCATCTATCTTTAAAAATGCATCAAATGCCATGATCTGTTCCCTCCTTCTATTAATTGTTGGTTAATTGTTGGTTTTGCTTTGGAAGAAATTAATTTATCAGGGCGAAACCCAACAAATCAATTCATGGGTTTCCATTTTCAGGCAAAAACGGCTTTAAAAGTTAAAATAACAGGTTATTAACTCGCCAACCTTACCATTTTCCTTACAGCTCAACAACTCAACAACTCAACAGCTTATCAGCTAATCCCTACCCCTTTGCAGGAGGAGGCAGTTCCGCTACCAACCTTAAGGACACGGTCAGTTCGTCCAGTTGGTAATGGGGCTTAAGAAAGGCCACTGCCCGATAAGCCCCGGTTTTACCAGGGATTTCGCTGACATCAACCCTTGCTTCCCGCAAAGGGAACTTAGCCTTGGTTTCCTGCCCAGCATCATCATCCAAAAGAACATAGTTGCTAATCCACCGGTTTAAAAAATCTTCGACATTCTTGCGGGTCATGAAACTACCGATCTTGTCTCGCATGATCGATTTCAGGTAATGAGCAAATCTCGAGACAGCAAGGATATACTGAAGTTGGGAAGAGAGCCTTGCATTGGCATTGGCAAAATCAGTGTCATATGCTTTAGGTTTATTGGTTGTCTGGGTGCTAAAAAAGGCCGCATAATCGGTTCCCTTGCAATGGACCAAAGGTATAAAACCAAGATCGGCAAACTCCTTTTCCCGCCTGTCTGTAATGGCTATTTCCGTGGGGCACTTGAGCGCCACGTCTCCCTCATCTGTCTTGAATGTGTGGACAGGCAGACCTTCCACAAGGCCGCCGCCTTCCACCCCCCTGATGGCCGCGCACCAGTGGTATTTGGCAAATGCATCCGTCAAACGTGTACCAAGCGCATATGCCGCATTACCCCAAAGATACTTGCTGTGGTCTGTACCATCCACATCCTCTTCGTAGTTAAAAGATTCAACTGGAATATTGGCCTGACCGTAAGGAAGACGCATAAGGACATGGGGAAGGGCCAGCGCCACATACCTGGCATCTTCCGAGTCACGGAATGACTTCCATTTGGCATATTCCACAGTCTGGAAAACCTTTGCCATGTCACGAGGACCGCCAAGCTCAGTAAATCTGTCCCAATTAAATAGCTGTGGAGATGCAGCAGAGATAAACGGAGCATGGGCCGCTGCCGCCACCTGGGAAATTTTTTCGAGAAGGGCTATATCCTGAGGATGGTTACTGAACTCATAATCACCCATCAAAGCGCCATAGGATGCGCCGCCGAACATACCGAACTCTTCTTCATATATCTTTTTGAAAAGTGACGACTGGTCGAATTCGCTGGCTTTTTCCATGTCCTTGAGGAGGTCTTTCTTGGAGACATTCATCACCCTGATTTTTAATCTTTCTCCTGTTTCACTCTGATGCACAAGATAGTGCAACCCCCTCCAAGACGCTTCAAGTTTTTGCAATTCAGGATTGTGCATGACTTCATTGAGCTGCATGGAAATCAGTTTATCGATTTGACTGATCCTGGTATTGATCATGGTCTCTGTGTCTTTTGAGACGACCATGGTCCCTTCCATGATCTGGCTGACAAACTCACCAATAACATCTTTGGCCCATTCTCTTTGACTCTCATCACGGGTCATACGGCCGTCTTCTATAATCCGGTCTAAAATGTTCTTTTCTTCCTGAGTTTCTTCGGCCTGAGCAGACTCCGGTTGGACTTGTTTTTCATTTTCAGCCATGGGACTTCTCCTCTATTATTTATCTTTTTCTTTTGGTTCTTCCGGTTTTTCTACACCGACCTCATCCCCGAGTTTTTGTAAGGAGTCAGTGCTTGTAATGACATCTTGAAGCAGTTCATCCAGCCTGTCGTTGCCATCTAATTTGTTGAGCAAATTGGAAAGTTTCTGTCTTGCTTCCACCATTTTTCGCACTGGTGTTATCTGATCCGCAACACGTTCCGGATGAAAATCGTCAATCGACTTGAAGCGGAGTTCAACCGCTATTTTTGTATCTTCTTCCGTCAGTTTGTTATCTACTTTGAATGCCAGCCTCGGTTTCATCCCCTCAAGCACATTGTTGAAATTATCACGGTCTATTTCAACAAATTTTCTATCTTTAAGCTTTGGAAGCGGTTCATCCGGCTTGCCGGATAAATCGCCCAATACCCCGACAACAAACGGGATCTCCTTCATCTCAATAGCATCACCGATTTCCACATCATAGGTTATTTGTACTCTTGGCGATCTCACTCTGTCAAGTGTGTGTTGTAAACTCTCTTTAGCCATGGTCTATCCTCCTTTTCGTTAACTTCTGTAACTCATCGCCTTTGTAACATCTGTGGTGCAGAGCCTCTGCAACAGCGCCCTTGCTCTGCCAATATCCTCATCTGTCGGTTCTCCTGTTGTCAGACACTTATAAAGGGTATCGAGCACATCCGCAATCCATACAGGGGATTCCCAGCGCTCCAGTTGCAACTCCTCAATTAATATGTTCAACTTTTCCGCAATCGGTCTGGCCAGATCCGGCCTCTCGGCCTTCAGGCAAAGCTTGGCCATGAGGAGCTGGTAGCGATTCTTTTCTCTCACGGACGGCGCACTGCAAGAAGCGCTAAAAAGCTGTCCCAGAGCCTTTTTGATCCCTGATGCCTTAAGTTTTGCAAGCGCGTCTTTCCACATGGCCTTTTCAAGAGACCCTGAATCTAAAATTCGGTCTTCCGGAAACGGCAAAACATCCTCGAACGAGGCGTTTTCCTCTTCTTCCACCTCATTGACTTCTGTTGCCTCAGCCTCTTCTGTTGCCGGCTCAGGCTCCTCAATAGCATCAAGATCCTTCTTTTCCTTAAAGATTTTCATAATAACCCGTTCGCAATCCTCGAGCGCCTCTCTCAATTCCGCAAGCCTGGGGGCCTCTGAGCCGAATTTTTCATCCACCGTGTCATCGAACCTCTTGAATTCTTCCAGGCATACGGTCAAGTCTTTCGCCAGGGACTCGTAATATGCTTTTGACGAACGAGCTACTGCTGCATCAAAATCCTCGGCAGTTATCTTGCCCTCGGCTATCGAGGCATTGCGAGCCTTCTTTTTATTTTCATCCACATCGCCGTATTGGTTTCGTATATCAGCCTCATAGCCCACCTGCCTCGATTCTTGCCATTGCAGCCACGAATACCCAGGCGTTGCATCCTTATCGGTCAATGGAACCTGCTTCACGGCAAGCCAGACTTTATCATTCATGAGTTCAATCGGGCCAATCCTGAAATCGAGGTCACCATCCTCTATTACCGGATAAACATGTTCCCAGTAATCGCTCAAAAAGCCGGCAAGCAACTTAAGACCTATGGCAAGTCCGCTGAAACCTTCGGTATTAACTAATGCTTCAGTAAGCCACGCGGCTATCTGCAAGTCTTTGGACTTATTGATAAGCGCATCGACAGCGGTAGTAATTACCGCATCCCAGTCAGAGGTCTTGATTTCACGTTGCCAATCCCCACGATCAAGAAGGTCATCGGCTCTCCGCGCCTCCTTAATCTGATCATAGGCGGGGCTGTAGCGAAGGTCCTCACCCGCCGGGTTATCGCCCGGAATTGGGGCCAATATGGCTTCTATATCGATCTCTTGTTTCATAACTTCAGATATTTTGTAGGTTAAATAAAGCCTCCCGGATTTCCAGAATGCTTATGTCCTCTTCACCTGCCTGAAAGACATGTTGGCCGATGCCTTTTGTAAACTGTCCTCCAAGAGAGAACCAGTCAGTCATTCTGCCAAGCTTTATCCTGTCATCCTCATGAAGAAATGAATTTGGATAGAGCACAGGAAGATAACAGTTCATAGTCAGTCCGTCCCATGTGGTTATCCGGGTTGTAATCCAGAGGAGATCAAAAAGCGTCTTGGGAGCCGAAACAACAAGTTCTCTAATTGCCTCAAAAGGTATCCATACATACCGCTCATGGACAATCGCTTCGAGGAAAAGGGACAGAAAAGTGTCTGTGTCCTTAAAACCGGTAAAGCTCTTTCCATTCACTGTCCCGGATATAACGGGGCGTTGCGCCTCTACTTGATCTAAAAGCAGCTTTGCCTCATCTATATTTTTTTCACCTATCTTTGTCTGGGCCGCGTAGTACATTTCAAGGTAGGATGGAGTTTCCGACAGGAATGAAGGGCGACGTTTCAGCTTGCAGACTTCCGTACGTTCTCTCTCCGCATGGATCAAGTTTTTGTACACCTGGACTGCGACATCGACAGCTACATCCTGGGTACCGATCGCGTCAAGATGCCGCTCAGCCTTGTCCCACTCACCGTAAAAAGCGAGAACTTGAAACAGAAGTGTTCGCCTTCCGCTATCACCAGGTTTCGTCTTGACTTCCTCAGTGAGCTGCTTGCGGGCATCTGAAAGCCTGCCTGCTTTGATAAGATCTTTTGAGTCCATGACGCATAAAACCTCTTACACTCAATATCTTTTGTAACTACTCAGGTGTTTAGACTGAAGGCTATAGGCTGAAGGAAACAGATGATTCCTGAGTAGTTACTATCTTTCTATCATAATTATTTCAATAGCTCAACAGCTTAATAGCTTACCAGCTCAACAGCTTACTTATCCGACCATAACCGAACAAAATTAGCCGGCACTAAAGGTCTTTTAAAGACCGCTAAATAAACATCATCCGGAGTCCCGCCAAAAAAGACTGCATTCGGAATCTCCCGGATACGTGACTTCAAAAAGGAATGCCATAGACCTGCCAATCTAATCGGGTCATTGGACGATACACTGTCAAGCGGAACAAAAAATTCAGTCTTTTTTGTCAAGCTATCGACACTCTCTTTCATGCCTTTAAGATCTTGGTGAAATAATCTGTTATTGGAAGAATACTCAAATCGACTGCCTTTTTGATTTGTAAACTCCGACCAGTTGGGATAAGGCGGCTTTATGATTCGGACTCCATCTTCCATTTGTTTAAAATCCAGGAATCTTTTTGTGGTTAGATACTCTATATGACTCCAGGTCTCTTCAAAGGCAAGGGGTAAAAGATCCCAGTGATCTTCCCATTCTTGCAGAGGACCGGTTCCGATAATCAGTAGCGGATATGATCGGCCAAGGCTGTCACTGCTGTCCCTTCCGACACCGCAAACAATGTTATCTTTCTCAGAGCCTCTGGCCCAAAAACGCCATGAATAGAGATTTGAAGAATAGTTCCGTTTTGAACCTAACATATGATAACCTTTTTCAACCCAATCAGAAAACGCCTTTAATAGTGGAGCTTGAGAACCAACTCTGAAATAGTCTCTGGCCACTGGATGCTTACCCCACGCGGCCCAGTTCCAGGAGCGCTTCGATTTTACTAATCCCAGCATTGTACGATATTCCTTGGCGCTCTTCCAGGAGCGCTTGTGAGAAGTGTTATAATCGGCCGGTTACCATTAAACTGATAATTTGCCTTGATATATCTGATTCCCAAACGTTTGAGGGCCGCCTTATGCCTGGGGAATTCTTTAGGATAAAAAGTCCGCCGTCCATCGATAAAATCTTTTAAAAACTTAGCGAATGCTCGATAACCTGTATACTTTTTGGTCAAAACGAGGTTCCCTACCTCAATCTGAAAAATAACATCCCTACAGGTCTCGGGTGACCAGTTAAAAGTCTTTCTCACAGGATAGTTGAGATTAATCAGCTTTTGGGCTTTATCCGCGCACTGAAGCTCAAGACTGGTTGCATGGGGTCTTATTTGGGCTTCCTGATTGATATCAGTGGGCAGCCCTTTGATCGAAACGGTGTAATTGGCTTTCACAAGTCTTGAGGCTATATCTCCTTTTGTTAAGAACGAAAAAAAGGAGGAGTTGAAAGCTATCCTCCTGTCCAGAGCAGTTTTTGCATAATAACCACCTTTTTGCGGACTTCTGCTGACGAATGGCGCGGCAGGCCCATTCACAAATTTTAAAGCATAACCATCTTGACCTAAAAGGATCCGGATTAAAGTCTTTTGATCAGACACTCCTTGAATTTCCACCAAAACTTCCTTTTCCCAAAGGTCCTGGAGATGGCAAGCAGTTTCCGAGCAAACAAAGTTCCATAAATAATCGAGAGGGCCGATTACCAGGTTCCAGAAAATCTTGTCATCGCCGATCGACTTGCCGGACATAGAAGCACTGAGCTTGTCATAGGCCATGCGGGCCACAAAAAAAGGAGACTTGCTGGTGACTGTATCTTCATTGAAGACTTGGGCGGCCATATTGTAAGCCACTGTTTTTGAAGCAGCCGCCGGCATAACCTCGGCCAGAGCGTTTTGATATTCTCGAAATGCCTTTGCAGCTAATAACTGAGACTCCAGGGTCTTTTTGCTCACGGCTTTGCCGATCTTTCCTTCTAATTTGGAAATAATGGTTTTTCCTTTGTTTGCAGCCTTTGCCAGAGCCCCCTTGCTTCCGATTTCCAGCTTGGCCGCTTTGGCTTTAGTGGATTGAAACTCGTAGATACGCTCAATCCATGAAGGGACATCCTGGTCTATTACTAAAGGTTTCAGTTCAATCGCCATTCTGTTCAGAACGGCAAAATACGGACCTTGATCAATTGCTATCCTTGCCGCCGCCTGTTGCCTCTCTTTTCTCCCTTGAAGCCGTTCAGCGCCTTTTGGAAAAACAAGCCCAAAATTGTGCCAGGCTTGAAAATAAGCCTTCCTGTACCAGGTTTGAAATTCAAGTTTTTGACCTGCTATAATAAGAGGATCGACGAGAGCGGATTCCATTTCATTAAGAAACGAATCGATTTGCTCCTTCCCTTTAAGGGTAAAGACCGGAGGTACACTCGTTTGATGTGAAGTCGACAAACTGCCTCCCCAGAAATCTTCCAGGGTCACATGCGACAGAGATTCATCTGCGTTGACCCAGGTGACAAGCCACCCGAGATCGACACCCTTTAAAGTCAATATATGCTTTAACCATGCATGCAGATTATTCATTTCCTGGTTAAGGCTGCTCGAATCGGTTTGCCAGACCAGATTATAAAGATACTGGTTGGCAAATTGCTTCCTTATCTCAGGGATAATCTTTTGATCTGCCATTAAAACGATAGGTTCGTAAGAAGGCTGAGGCATGGATTTGAGTGTTTCAAGGCTTTCAGCTTGCAGACGGGCGTGCAAAAGATTGATGCGCCTTACGAGGTAAACTGCGTGTTGGCCGATAACTTCGTTGGGAGTGAAATCAGAAAAGTTTACTATCCTCTCTCCTATCTGCCTGTCAAAAGAGACCAGAAAACCATCCTTAAGCTGTTTGCAATACTTTTCCTTGAGTCGAATCTCAACATCATTACTTTCATTCAACCCAAATCTGGGAATCCACCAGTTGCGATTATCCTCTTCCACCTTCAGAAGCGCCTCCCTAAAGCGATCCATGATCATCACATCCGTCAAGATTTCTCCCTGTAATATAAGAGGTTTTGAAAACTCATAAGAAATTCCTCTCATGGTTCTAAGATTCTTTACAAAGGAAAAGCTCAACAGTCCACAAATGGCAACCGCAACAGCAACCCATGAAGCTATGCCAAGATTCCTGGTTAGCAGGCTCCATTCAAGTCTCCGCTGGGTAGGGGCAAACAGATTTCTGTCATTAGGTAGAGTTTGCTCAAAAAAATCATGTAGAAACAAGCCATTATTCGTTCCAGGCAAGACATCTCTCTCTTCAATAAGCCCGAGAGACTTTAAGAAATGTGAGTATGGGCTCCCTTCCTGTCGTCCGCTGCTAAAGAAAAGACCTCTTAAAAGTGGAGTCTCCTGGTAGGGATTTTCCCAAAAAGCCCCTTTAATGAAAGAATCAAAGCCGGATTTCATTTTTTCAAACTCTTCAGGAAAAAGAAGGAGGCCCGGATCAGCGCCTATGGACCCGGCCTTATGGAAAAGGAGGAGCCTGAGATCTCTTAAGCGCCCCCCGATTGTATGTATGGCACGGTCGACAAAGGCAACTACATCTGTTGACAGGTCATGATTCATGAGCCCCATGGCCTGTTCAAGGCTTTTATCCGGAAGATGATCACAAAATTGAGTCATACCTTGAATCAAGTCGCATTTGGTTACAAGAACGTATACCGGAAACTTTATACCTAAAACCCGCATCAATTCATCAATACGACGCCGGATGTTTCGACCATCTTCTTCAAGAGCTTCGGGGTCGGAGCCAAGTAACTTATCAGCCGCAATGGTAACAATGAGACCATTGAGAGATTCTCTTTTTCTGTATTTGACCAAAAGGTTGAGGAATTTTTGCCATTCCTCTTTATCACGGCCTTCATCGACAGGAATGGCATACCTGCCGGCTGTATCGATAATAATAGCCTGTTCAAAAAACCACCAGTCACAATTCTTTGTCCCGGAAATGCCCGAAGTTCGGCTGACATCCGCAAACGGTGAAGAAAGACCCGCGCTTTTAATTGCAGTGGTTTTTCCGGAACCACTTTCTCCGATCACCATATACCACGGAAGCACATAAAGAGGGTTGCCATATTTTTTCAAGTGAGAAGACTTAAGAGACTCAATGGCCTCTTTCCAACTATCCTGAAGCTCTCTTAAACGCACACTCTCTTTATCGTCCACGGTTTTCAGATAGGAGTCATCCTGCTCAATGATCTGGTCAACAAAATGCTCTTCCCGACGTTTAAGCCATAGCTTTCTTAGAAAAAGCAAACATAGCCCTAAGCCTAAAAGGCCCAGCAAAATGAAAAATCCTACCCACCAGGCCCAATCAAGGCTCAGTACGATCCCAAAAACCAGAAGGATAGTCAGTAGAATTGCTGCTATAATAAAAAAGACTTTAAGAATTTTAAAAAGAATCTGCTTCATTTACTTAATAAACTTTCTCCAATATTGTTTAGAATAAACCTGTAAATCAAAAACAGAACCGAGTAAAGGAGAACGGGGGTTCCAAGACAAAGAAGCGTAAAAGTTGAGAAACGTTTTTTTTCTTTAGGAGAGATCATCTTGCTCGACTCAACAGGATATGCTTCCGGAAAAAGCTCTCCTTTTTCAAGAGAAGGTAGTCCCACTGAACTTCCTGTAAGAAGTTTCAAATTTGATGTCTTTAGCTGTTCCAGGAGATATTCATCTCCTTCATGGCAATAGCGTCCCATAAAACCTATAGCCAGACAGAGATAATAAATCTCCCTCACATCTCTTTGATGGGGACCAAGAGTATTTAAGCGTTCAAAAAAAATCTCGCCGGCGTCGGCAGTCTGATAATAAAAGCGCTGGAGTTGTTCACCCTGCCACAGATGTTTTTCTTTCCACGAAGAGTTTAAAATAGCCTCATCAATCCAGGCAAAAATGGCAAAGCGCGCCAGGTTGTAATCCTCCTGAGAGAAAGCGCCGTTATTGAGACTCTCTTGACTCTTCGAGATCAGACGTTGAATATCGGCCTTAACCTGATCAAAGGGTGGTTGTCTTTTGGCCACTGTTTTCAAAAAATATGCCGCGTAGGCAATGAGCTCTATAAAACAATCGGTCAATCGCATATCTAACCTTTCCCCACAACCATCAGTTCTACCTTTAAATCTTCAGGAGCTGCATCCCAATACAAAGCAATGTTGTAATCTTTGTGCACACGGGCCCATTGATCACTGTGATGGTCAATCTGAAAATAAATAGAGTAAGTCCGACGAGGCAATTCTTGTGGCGGTGTCGGAAGGTGTTGCAGCTTTACTCCGGGAAGAGCACGGGCCATAAGAATAGGTAAAGATTCTCGCGAACTTATTTTTGCGATTGTCTCCAGGGACTGAAGCACGAAATCAGGATCCTTTTCGGTTTCAAAAACCAGGTAAAAACGGTTTCGTCCTTCAAAAATCGTTGGGGATAGATCACACGTATAATAGGTTCCGTCGTATATGAGTTGAATCACATATTCCGGCCCGGCCGTAATCTCATCCAAAAGTTGGGTGACTATAGCCTGGGCGCCTGAAAAACATTTCCACAGGTTTTGATGATCATATCCGGATAGAAGACGGGTTCCGTCTTCCAGTTCTCCCATCACATTGACCTGCTCTGAAAAAGAAGAGAGTTCGCCGATCAACTCTCTTAAGAGGGCATAGACCGTCCAGGGATGAACTTGTTGCGATTCAGTCAAATGAAAAAGGGAAGGAATGTAGCGGTTAAGGGACCTTAAGGCTAAGAGATAAACCATATCTCTTGTCCCGAATTCGACAGTATGAATCCCCCTTTCACGTTTATACGATTCAAGCTGGTGGCCGCGAGATGCGATCTGGTCTCTTATTTCCTTGACAATCTTTACGAGAGGATCTGAACCGGAAATGGTAAGTGAGGGAGGAACAAACTGTTCGGAAAGCGTTATTTCTTCGCCTGATCTTTCCAGTTGAGCAAGAGGAATAAGTATATAGTCTCCGATTTGCTCCTTTTCCGTTTCCCAAAATATTTTCAGGACATAGTGAAGCCTCTTAACCTGAGCCGGCGGCCCGCTTTGATGTAAGTCGGAAACCTCTTCAGGGTCGGTCGTTGTAACAAATCTGGTGGTCACTTCTGAAAGGTTTTCTAATTTGGAAAGGACGGTAACATTTTCTCCGGCATCATTCCATTTTTTCAGGCCGATAAAAACGGTAAAAGGTTTGTCGCCATCCACCCAGGCTTCATCAAAAGAACGGGCCTCGATAAGAGAATTGCCCGGGAAAACCAGATAGGTCATATCCGGAAACAAAAATTCACCCTTCAGGAGATTAAAAGAAAGATTTCCCAGAGCGGTTTTCCGGATCTCTAAATTCCCGACGCCCCATAGGTGGGGCTGAAGGAATTTATGAAAAGGTGTCAACAGAGACTGAAAATGAAGGTCTTCCAGTTGAAAATGTTGTGGTTGTAAAAAGAGGCCTTGATGCCAAAAAAGAGGTCTTTCCATAATCCTGTCGTCCCATGATGTTGGGGATAGGGAAGTTATTTCGCCTCCATCCCTTATTGAATCTGTTGCGGGCCCAACGTAAGTTCTATATTTAAGAGGCCTGGTTTTAAAATTTTAGTCCGTTTAATCCACCCTTTTTTTTCTATAATCACCGGAATATCAAATAACCTCACCATTCTTTCTTTGTAAAGGAAATAGTAACCGGCTACAATGGCCACGTATTTTGCACCCTCGGCTCGGTTCAAAGTAAAAGTCAAATCTTGCCCCGGATGAATGATTAATCTTTCTGAGCCAGCCACGCTGGCGTCAAAAAGGCCGCATTCCAAAAGTTTGTAAAGCCCGTTATTATCGCCGGCAAGCTGATTGAAAGTATTCGGATCTCTGAGTTGATAGACACATATAAGGAGAGTGTGAGGCGTTCCCTCGTGGAGGTTTAATTGAAAATCGGCTTTTAAGTGAAGTTGAATGGTCTCTTTTTCGTATCTCCACTCCGGAGGAGCAAGAGGCCGGGACGCACATGAATAGACTCCGAAAGCAATCAACAACAGGAAGAGTGTGTTAATATATTTTTTCACTTTGTTACCTCCTTATGGTACAAACAATTTTTGAGAATTCTTTTCAAATTCTCTTAAGAATTTCTCCATGAAGCGTCCTGAGTCAAACCATTTTTTGCATGTATAAAACTTTTTTTCATATACTTCAAACAATTCTGCTTTTTGGAACGGTCCAAACTTAAAACCTCTGCTACCGTCGGCTTTGATATGATCAGGGTCCAATTCGTGTAGAATTTCGCCTATCTCGGTGTGGGCAGCCTCTTTAAATGCTTGATGTGCAATCAGAAAAGCTTTTTCGATCTGCCCAAGATAGCTCTCAAGGGATCGGGCATGGCTTTCTCCACCTTCCAGATGAAAACCTATAACCTGCCTGATCGTTTCATCCCCGGTGCTTTCGCCAAGAAAGGTTGTATTAATCACACCCACCACTTGATTGAGGGCATCAAAGATAGTATTCAAGGATTCAGCCAATTTTTGTAAAAGTTCTGTGGAAGATAGATCGGCCTGAGATATCTTTCTTCCTAACAACAACGAAAAAAGTCTCGTAAGAACCTCTTCATCTATGTTTAAACCGCTGTATCTGCTTGAGATCGCTATATTAAATTCAGTCGTCAGCCTCTCAAGCAACGTTAATTTTTTGCTATCTGAAAATTCTTTTAGCCTTTCTTCAAGATATGTTTCGATTAAAGTTTCAGCACGCAAGCGATCTGACTTATAAATTTTTCTAATTTCATTTGATAGTTGTTCTGTTGATATTTGGTTGTTCATGTCCCTATTTTTTGTCACCGCCATTATCGGGATGAAGGATAACCGTCTCGGATATAAAATCGTTTTCCTCGGGTTCGTCTGCTCCCTTTGTTGCCGGAATATCGTTCTCCTCTGCCTGAATAGACGGTGATCTCTCTTTTCTAAAGTCATCAGGTGAAAGAATGACCGTCTCCTCTATTCCATACTCATCTTGTGAGACAACATTTTTATTGTCAAACCACTCCCCGTTTGTTGTTGAGACAACAACCGTTTTTTCTAATTCATCCTTTTGTGCATCAAAGCCGATACTCCATTTTTCCATGATCTTAGCGAGGATCTCAGAAATAGCCTTATTTTCCGGTGCAGGCTCTGCTTGTACAAAATTGAGCTCATGAGAAAACAATTTGTCTTTGACCTCTTTTCTGAGGTTTTCCAACTCTTGCTGAAATTTGTCCTTCGACCATTTAGAATCTTTCATCAAGCCGGTTCTCAACCCAATCTTCAATAAAGACCAGCCTAAACCGATAGATTTTTCCCAAAGCCTCATCCAGTCTTGACTAACACTCTTTCCATCAGGAATCCAGAAAATGTTTTCAGGAGAAAAAGTGCCATCGGAGCTGTTTTTTAGAAAGCTCTCCAGGCTATCATCATCACTTGGGACTATTTTCTCAACTTTTTCTCCAAGAGTCACATATACCTTTGAAACATCTTGTTTTTTGTTGACCAGAAGCGTGTAAAACCAAATAATCCCCAAAAAATGGGGGCTGTAATATGGGAATAATTTCGGAAGAAACGGTGGCTTGACGGTATTTCCCCCTATGTCTATAAGCTTCAGCTTAAAGTTCCAGAAAAACGGCAACAGGCCACTCTGATCTGTAAGGTTAATCCAGATTCTATCGATAGATAAACCAAACCCTGGATCATCTATTCTGGAAAAGATAGTCTGAACAAGCTCGCCCAAAAAAGAAAGCTTTAAATACAAGACTTCCAGAAAATATCTTTTGTTTTTGTCAAAGAAAAAAGGGGTTGCTGACAAACTATTTCGTTTTAAAGCCTTCAGACAGTTTATTCTGCCTGATTCTTGTTTTTCGCTAAGCCTGCTTTCCAAGTCGTCAAATGAGGCGCCTGAAATTAGAGACAAAAAATCGAGAGCGTTAACCGATGCGGCTTCAAAAATCAACATGTAAAAAGGATAAAAGGAGAGCGGAACAATTCTTGAGGCGCCTAAACCATCTGATCCATAGCACTCCTGCCGGCTGGAGCAATCAATACAAGGAAACCGATTCAAGCGGTTTCTCACTTCTGTGAGGCGACCGAAGTCTTTGATCAAATCCCACCTGTCTTTAAGTGCGGAATGGTCGGAACTCTCCAATGAAAAAACGTAAAAATCGGACTTGCCTCTTGAACCAAAACACGACGGACAAAACAGATAGCGCTTAAGTGAGGTAGAATACCGCTGAAACCCCAAGTCGGTCAAAATGTCGTCATCATAGCATTGTTGAAGAGGCAGCCCGCACTTCGGACACGGAGGGTGAAAAAAAATCCGCTTTGATTTGCAAAAAAATAAAGGCTGTAAAGATATTAACCCTCCATCTTCTCCGACTTGATCAGCCAGGATGATGGCGGAATTATCCTGATTTTTTTTCGAATAAAACAAAAAGGCCTTCTGCCAGCATTGATCAATATCCTGGTTGTTGAAAGGCCGTAATTCATCCCGCGTTAGATGATATTCATCTTTTTGCAACAAAAGGAATGCTCGTTTAATTTCACTTCCGGCATCGGTAACAAACCGAGCTTCAATGAGCCTGGCAAAAGGGTCTGACTCACTGATAACCAGAAATGGAAAAGGAGATTTTTCCAGAATGGAACTATCTTGAGAGATCAAAGAAAGATTCAATCGGAACTTCGTATCGGTAAGCTCAAGATAAGGTAGTAAAGATGGCATCTCAATATTATTCACTCTAAATTTCTCCATGAATTAAGAGCTAAGAGCGGGAATTGCTGCTAAAATATTTTTTCTTTATTGAAGTGCTTCTCCATAAAGTCTGCAAGATCTGACCTGTCATAAGTGATGTTTAATTTCGTTTTGAGGTGTATCAAATCGTCATGAAGTTCTTGTGCGCTTTGATATCTTAATTTTTTGTCTTTCTCCAGGCATTTCATCACAATGCTATTTAACTCGTCAGGGATATCCGGTCTTAATTTTATTATAGGAGCTATCTCTTTTTCCGGAATGAACCTAATGGCTTCTATATCACTGCCAAATTGATATAATTTTTTTCCGGATAATATTTCATAAAAGACAATACCCAACGCATATATGTCAGCTCTATGGTCGACAGATTGCCCCAATGCCTGTTCCGGAGACATGTAGGAAAGTTTACCTTTAATGACACCAGCCAGAGTTAAACTTGGCTCAGATCTGGCTTTTGAGATTCCGAAATCGCTTATCTTGACCTCTCCTTGAAATGAAACAAGGATATTCTGAGGACTAATATCTCGATGAACAATATTCAGAGGTTCTCCGGTCTTGTCGTCTAGTTTAGAATGCGAGTAGTGCAAACCTCTACTAATCTGTGAAACAAGAAAAACTGACTGATTAACAGGGATGCCCTTTTTTGTCACCGCCGTGATTTCAGCCAGATTTTTGCCGCGGACATATTCCATAGCGATATAGTAAACATTCTGGAACTTGCCAAAATCATTTATCTGAACAATGTTTGGGTGTTGCAATAATGCGGCTAGCCTGGCCTCTCGGATGAACATTTTAATAAACTCTGAATTCTCAATAAGATGAGGCAGTATTTTTTTTACGGCTACAATCCTTCGAAAACCATCATCGCGCACATAGTCTGCTATGAATAACTCGGCCATTCCTCCTTGCGCTATTTTCTTTTGCAATATATAAGGGCCGATCCGAGTCATACCTTCAGATTCTTTTTGAATCTTTAATGCTTTTGTCTTAGAAATACGATCTATCGCTGCCACGATCGCTGAAAACAATAAAACACTAAAGACCATCGCATAGACAAAGAGCGCTTTGTATTTACTTGTGGAGCTGTATAGGTGGGTTGAAGAAAATACCAAATACACTTTGCCGATATTTATTCCGGAAAAGCTGACAATCGTTGAAAAGCTGACAATTTTTTCATTGTCAGGTAAAGACGTTGTTTCGATAGAAACCCCTTTAATAGTATCTATATATCTTCCATTCTTTATGGGAATAGATGTTCCATTTATCATATCAGAATCCGTATGAGCCACCACCTTATTTTCATGATTCAGAATCGATATGAATATCAAGTTATTACTATCTTTAACCTCGCCAATTGCCACATTCAGAGACAACATGTTCTTTTCTAAAAGAGACGGGCCGATATTAGCGGCAAGCTTCTGGGTTACCGACGATCCGTGTTGATAAAAATCATTATTCAGACGTGTTACACGGCTATTTAAAATTAAATAGCCGGTTACAGAGGCTATGAGCCAAATGATAAGACATATAACTATGCTTTTTCTATTACGTCGAACAAATTCTATCTCAAGTAATTTACTAGTGGTCTTCCTGAAAATGTTCGTTGGGAATTCTTTTACCCATAACATGGTTGATGAGGCAATTTCGCGAACAGACGCCATAGAAACCTCTCTATCAAAGGCTAAACAGCCAGTTTTTTAATAATTTCTATGCACCGGACAATTACTTGACGTTTTAACCAACCCAAGTCTTTTCTTTTAGCGATTTCCGATAAAAAGATATCTTTAGATTTATCAGACCCTTCTGGCTTTAGTTCACTATTTGTTGACCGGATAATTTTGAACCTGTTCAGGTTTATACAATTAAAAACTTCTTGGGAAAAAGGTTGGTTTGTTCCACACAGAGGGCATGCAATACAGGTTATTTCCGCAAAAGCGCTCCTGCTGCGTGCTTGTGATATATAAGCAGCTCTTAACTTGCTAACTATAAACCTGAAATTTTTGTAATATAACACAATTATCACAAACAACAATACAGTAAAACTCGAAAGCGTACCAAGACCAAAGAGCTTTTCAAATTTGTCAATTTCAGCGGCTGAAATGGCCAGATATATTTCGCCAATTTTTGTTCCCGCATAAGTCACATCTGAAGAAAAGTTGACAATCCTTTTGTAGTCGGATGAATCCCCTTCCCAAAAAGAAACTTGATCAACAGTAAGCGCCCCCTCCTTCTTTATAGACACTATCAGTTCAACATTGGTGTAAGCTATGACGTTGTTTTTATGATCAACAATAGCTGCATAAACTATATCCGAACTACTGGTATAATCACTAAGCAATGCACTCAGAGTCGGCATGTCCAGTTCTAACAGAGGTAAACTGGCCCGACTGGAAAACACACCGGCCATTTCAACACCGGATTGACTGATAGCCTTCCTTATCCGGCTAATCTTACTTGTAGTAATCATATAGAAAACTGCAATACACATCCACCAGACCAAGAGACACAGGATTAAACGGCTTCTGTTTTTCTGTACCAATTTCATTTTAACGTGTCTTGTTCACTATAATATTCGCTAAATTTGTAGAAATCAGGTAATAGTTCAGCCACAAAGACACTAAGTCCTTTAATTAAAATTATTGTAATAATGAAAAATTGTCAAGTATCTTCTTTTCTTATGTATCATCAATGCAAGGAATGAGACGAAAACCATTCTTCTTGATTTTTTATTTTTATATTATTATAATATTTAAATGAAAACTCCATGAATTTCGGTCTTCCTGTTTTTAGAAAAATATATTTTCACTGAAGTTAATCTATGAGAAACCAGGTATCTAACGGACTTAAATATTTGGCAATCACTCTGCTTATAATTGGAGGAGGGTTCTTTTTTTCATCCTGTACCACATTTAGCATTGATAGAAAATCCATGCTTTTTCGATCGGAAGAATATGTTGTTTACAGACTTAAAAAGAGAAAAACACCTACTATGCTGGCTGAAATGTTTTTGGGGGATAAAAAAAGGTCGTGGGTGATAGAAGACGCTAACGAGAACGCTGCTTTTAAAAAAGGCGAGGTCATTGTTATTCCTCTCAAAGAGAAAAATAAGGGGGGGCTTACAGTTGACGGATTCCAGGTGGTGCCTATTCTTTCATATCATCGTTTTGCTGATAATTGCGACTCTCCCCTTTGCCTGCCTGCCCGTGTTTTTGATCAACAGATGAAGTATTTGAAAGACAATGGTTATAGAGTCATCACCTTGGCAGAACTTTATGAATTTTTAAAATATCGCAATTCCCTTCCAAAAAGGTCTGTGGTTATTAGCATAGATGACGGCTATAGATCGGTTTATAATATTGCCTGGCCTATTCTGAAAAAATATGACTTCAGAGCAACCTTCTTCATATATACCGATTTTGTTGGTATCTCAAAAAACGCCATAACATGGGATCAACTCAGAGAGATGAAGAAAAGTGGTTTTGAGATAGGCGCTCACACGATGTCTCACTGCGATCTTACCAGACAAAATAAAGGAGAAGATACTCAGGCGTATATGTCCAGGATCGAAAAGGAACTTAGTATGTCAAAACAGATCATTGATAAAAAGCTGAACCAGAATACTGTTTTTTTAGCTTTTCCCTATGGACGTTATGATCAGGGGGTATTGGATATGTGTAAACGCTTAGGTTATAAAATCGCAGTATCTGTGAAAAGAGGGAGTAACCCATTTTTTACTGATCCTCTTGCTCTGAGGAGAAACCAGATATTGAAAAGAGATATAAAGAGTTTTATTTCCAGACTCAAAACCTTTAATAAACTTTTATTAGAGTAACAGCATCATGAAAAAAAATATAGCGCTTATCTGTATTGTCATTCTATTAACAATGGTCAGCGGCTGTGCCGAACATTTTAAAAGGTTCTCCCAAAAAATCGCTGAACACAGGAAGGAAAAATTACTTCAGTCATATCTGCAAACCGGCAAAGAGTATGAAAACAAAGGAAAGCTGGCAGAGGCATATAAACAGTATAAACTGGCCATTACTGTAAGCCCTCAAAACAAGGAAGCTGTTAAGGGCATTGACCGACTGGAAAAAGAGTTGTTCAAATGGGCAGAAAAATATTATCGGGAAGGCATGAAATTGTATAATCAGGGGAAATATCGCCCGGCCCGTCGTAAATTTTTAACAGCTTTGAAATTTTGGCCGGATCATTCCAAAGCACTTAAAATGCTTACCCCTCGCAAACACGTCAAATATAAAAAGTATATTGAGCATATAATCAAACCGAGTGAAAGCCTTTCAAAGATAGCGATGATTTATTATGGGGATTATCGCAAGTTTCCTGTTATAGCTGAATACAATAACATAGCCGATGCCACATTGACACATGTCGGGCAGAAAATCAGAGTCCCTGAAATAGAGGGGACGCCATTTTTAACAGAAAAGCAGGCTATCAAGACTGAAGAAATAAAGACCCCTGATTCGGCCCCTCTTGATCGAAAGATCAAAAAAGTGGAGGTGAAAGAGAAGGAAGAGCCAGTAGATAAAGAAGTAAAAGAAGAATTTGAAGAGCCTGTAGATGAGGAGATAGAAGAAGAACTTGAAGAGCCTGTAGATGAGGTGGAAATCTATAGAGATCAGGGCGTCGAATTCTTTAACAAGATGAAATACCAGGAAGCTATTGCTGAATTCAACAAGGTTATGAATGTAAATCCCGATGATGCAATTACCCTTGAATACCTTGCCGGGTCGCACTTTCAATGGGCCATGGGCTTGTTTGAAAAAAAGGATTACTTGAAAGCAAAAAAGGAGTTTGAAGTATCTCTCCAATACAATAAGAACTGCCCAAAATGCCGGGAATACATCAAAAAAAGTGAAGAAACATACATGGAAATCCATTACAAACGGGGTGTAGCACACTTTGGAAAAGAACAATTGGTTGAGGCCATTATGGAGTGGGAACTGGTCCGGGCTGTTGATTCCAACTATAAAGAGGTAGCAAACAATATCAAAAAGGCAAAAATTCTTTTGAAAAGACTGGAGGAAATAAAAAAGTCTCAGAAGGCCAAATGACAGGCAGCAAACCAGACTATCAATTAACCATGAAAATCCTATGAAACCGGAATATATACTTTGCAGCACATAATATGAAAACGCCCATTATTGTTGTCCAACTGGTTCATATCTATGGACCTTTGAAAGGTGAAATTCAGGAGTTTTCTGAATCAATGATCTTGATTGGCCGCCATCCTTCTTGCCATGTGCTATTCCCGAAAGACGTTGCAATCGTCTCTCGAAGACATGCACAAATCGTCAGAGAAGGGAATCGTTTTAAGTTAATTGACCAGAGCGCCAACGGGACATTTGTGAACGGAAAAAGAGTAAAAGAAGCATATCTAAAAGATGGAGATGTTTTGATTTTTGCTGAAGGCGGGCCCAAGGTGAGTTTTTTGACCAAGATAGTGGAACGTCAACATGAAATCAAAGACATCCCTTTGCCAGGCTCACCGCAAGAACCGGAAATGGCTGAGGTTGAGGCGCCATCTATTGCTCAGGCTCAATCCGAATCGAACCTGGCAGAAGGGATTTCCATACAGGAGGTTCATGTCCCGCTTGTCATTCAATTCGGTCCTACCATACACTCTTTTAAAAAACTTCCTGTGACCATCGGAAAAAATCCGAACTGTGATTTGAGCATGAACCACCCAGCAGTCCTTGATCGTCATGCCCAGTTTTTTTTCAGTCAGGATCAATACTGGATAAAGGATCTCACTGGACAGATGTTGATATCGATCAATGGGCAGCCTGTTAATTTTCAGAGTCCTTTAACTCCTGAAGACCTTCTGGCATTAACTCTTCAGGGACCAACTTTTCGATTTCTGAATGGTGGGCGTTTAGCGGAAATTGAAAAATCCGATTCTGAAGAACGCATAACCGCGCCCCATGAAAAAGAAGAGGCATGTCTGCCGGACAAGCATCAAGAAGGATGCATCAAAAAGGCCATGTCTATAATGAATAAGTTGTTAAGTCTCATCGTGAATTTGTGGAAAAATCCTCAGCCTTGACTCTACTTTAATGTTTGAGTACAGTTCATGGTTGTCGGTTTACAGTTTACAGTTTTATGTTTTGATCAACCGTGAACTGTTACATATTAGACTTATGTGATGCAAAAATATGCCTGAAATAAACTTTGTCGGCAAATCGGATAGCGGTCTTAAACGCAGAAATAACGAGGATCGCTTTATGGTAAGGAGCGAACTCGGCTTTTGTCTCGTGGCTGACGGCATGGGTGGCGCTGCGGCTGGAGAAATAGCCAGTCGTATCTTTGCTGAAACTACATTAGAGATTTTTTCAACCTCTGCCGGCAGATCTGAAAAAGATACAATCGAATTGGTCCAAAGGGCTTTTAACTTTGCTAATGAAAGAATCTTGAGTCATGTAAAGAAAAATCCTCATCACAAGGGAATGGGATGTACAGCAGAACTGATGGCCTTTTCCGATAAGGGCTTTGTTATCGGTCACATAGGAGACAGCCGAACTTATTGTTTAAGAGATGGACAACTCAAACAACTGACTCAGGATCACTCACTTGTCCAGAATCAGATAGACCAGCGTCTGATTACTCCGGCCGAAGCCAGAAACCATCCTCTTCGAAACGTCATTCTTCGGGCAGTCGGTATCAAAAAAAAATTAGCTCTTGATTTGATAAGGGGAATTATGTTTTCCGGCGATCTGTTTCTTCTATGCTCAGACGGCCTTTCGGATATGGTCGATGATAACCAGATCCGGAATATCCTCTTTTCTACAGCCCCTTTGCTTCAAAAAGTAGAAAAACTCATTGAATCAGCTAACGCGGCCGGAGGTTACGACAATATTACCGTTGTTCTTGCAGACATTTAGATATAGACTTTCAGATAATTAATTTCACAAGGCCAGAAGGAGGAAGGCGTATTAGTTATACGTCGACGACTGATAACACAGTGAAATTATTTATCTGAAAGTCTATACGTGGCTCCCAGGAACTTACAGCCCTTACCCTCCCATGGAACTATTAAGCGAACTTAAAAAATATTTTAATCTCTCCTCATTCCGCCCCGGCCAGGAAGAAGTGGTTAGAACGGTTCTGGAGGGGAGAGATGCCCTGGTGGTCATGCCAACCGGAGGAGGAAAATCGCTGTGCTACCAGCTCCCTGCCTTAATCCGTGAGGGAACGGCGCTTGTGGTTTCTCCCCTTATCGCTTTGATGAAGGATCAGGTGGATGTCCTTCAAAAAAGAGGGATTGCCGCATCATTCATCAATTCTACCCTTTCCCTGGTGGAACAAAGACAGGTACTTAAAAGACTTGAGGCAGGAGAGTTAAAGCTTTTGTATGTCGCTCCGGAACGGTTTCGCCAGAAGGAGTTTCTACATACCCTTTCCCGCTCCAGGATCAGTTTTGTGGCGATAGATGAAGCCCATTGTATTTCCCAGTGGGGACACGACTTTCGCCCCGATTACCTGCGGCTTGGAAGAATCCTGGAAAGTATAGGACAAAATCAGATCCTCGGAGCTACTGCCACTGCCACTGAATCCGTCATATCCGATATCATATCTTCCCTTCATCTTAAAAATTGCCGACAGTTTGTAACAGGATTTTATCGAAACAACCTGCAGTTGAGAGTGCTTCACTGTGCAAATAAAAAAGATAAGCAAGGCGCCCTTATGTCCGCTCTTACTGAAGAAAAGCTTCCCGCAATTGTATATTGCGCCACGAGAAAAGGCGTGGATGAAGTAGTAACCCTGTTGAAAGATCAAGGGCATCCTGCATCAGGATACCATGCCGGCATGGACGATGAAACACGAAGTCGTGTGCAGGAACGATTCATGACAGGACGCAGCGAAATAATTGTGGCAACCAATGCCTTTGGGATGGGAATTGATAAATTAGACATACGTCAGGTCATCCATTACCAGTTTCCCGGTTCTATAGAATCGTATTATCAGGAGATAGGAAGAGCGGGAAGAGATGGAAAAAAATCAATATGCTCGCTCCTTTTTTCTATGGGGGATAACTATATCCAGGAATTCTTTATTGACATGAACTACCCTTCGCAGGAAGCAGTCCATGATGTTTTTGAGTTTTTAAAGAGTGATGGGAGGGATTATCTGAGCGTTAGAAATAATGAAATTTCTGAAATGACCAGCTCCGTCCAGAGCGACGGACAGGCAGGGATCATCATAAAAATGCTGGAACAGGCCGGTTATCTGGAAAGGCTATATTCGGGGAGGCGGCTCTGTTTTGTTGCGGCCGGCATAGGAAAACCAAGAGGACCTGTCCGAAAAAAGATATTTGACGCTGTGTCAAGAATTGCAGGATCTAAAGGAAAAAAAGTTTCAATTGACATCCTGGCAAAGACCGCCGGTATCGAAAAACCAGCGCTTCTTAGAGGCCTTAGAGCACTTTCAGCAGACGGATTGATTACATACATACCTCCAACCGCCGGTCGCGACATCAAAATAGTACGGCCCCAGACAACCTTTAAGGAGTTGAAAATAGATTTTGAGCTCCTTGAGAAAAGAAAAGAGAATGATCTGGAAAAACTCAAAGAAGTGGTAGCTTACGGGTATTTTGGAGGGTGCAGATGGGATTTTCTCCTTTCTTATTTTGGGGACGACAGTGCGACAGACCAGTGCGGGTCCTGCGACATGTGCATTCAAAGAAAACTAAAAAGGACAGATACGAACAAAAAAGAAGAGGAAACAACAATCCTTAAAATATTGAGCTGTGTGGCGCGCATGCAGGGCCGGTTTGGCCGGGCACGTGTTGCCCAGGTACTTACCGGCGCTTCAAGAAAATGGATAACCTCACAGGGAATGAATCGACTCTCCACTTATGGCTTGTTGTCCAATTTCACCCAGGAAGAGGTTATTGATCTTATTAACCAGTTAGATCGGCAGGGATGTTTTGTTCGCCAGGGGGATCGACTTTATCCGACTATAACCCTGAGTGAAAAAGGGCTTGCGGTGATGAAAAAAGAGGAGGATGCGTTTCTGAATCTGCCGGAAATCAAAAAACCGGTCAGGACTTTTGCAGAGGTAGCTACTGATTTTTCTCCGGAACTCTATGAGCTATTGCGTCAAAAAAGAGAAAAATTCGGAACCACAGCAGGACTTCCCTTGTTTATGATAGTCTCAAACCGGACACTGAAAGAGATGGCAGCGTCAGTACCAAAAAACATGACGGAACTTCTCCAGGTACACGGAATCGGACCAGCAAAAATGGAAAAATATGGACAAGATTTTTTAGACGTGATTTTGGAATATTGTGATAAATCAAGTTAGTGCATCTTCGGTGCGGACATGAGTGCCTAAAGTTAAGGAATTCCGAAGAGGGGATTGGCACGGAAAATAAGCAGAAAGTAGCTGTGCGGATACTGACGAATAGAGTGCCCCCTGTCCTCAGAACGCCTGAGCGGAAACCAGGTGCGGAAAATGCAGGACAAACGTATTCTCGGAACTGTTGGAAGCACCTTGCTGATCGCAAAAAGATCATAAGGAAGCCGAGTTCAAACCCTTGAATTCATCAACATTAAACATTGCCCTCTATTATGAAATTGACTGAATGGGAAGCACGAGAAGCCGAGAGGTCAGATAACTCTGGTATAACAGTAAGGAAAATGAACAGTTACGGCTCAATAGCTCCTTCGAATGATACCGACAAATTTGCCGACAATCCTGATCCGGCCCCGGTGCCACCCGCTAAAAACCATGGGAGGATAAGCACTGTTAGCCGAATGTAATTCCATAGTACCTTTTGTTTTCCGCAAAATTTTGAGAGTTGCTTCATGTAGAATGTTTCTAACTATAACGGCAACTATCTGCCCGCTTTCCGCTTGATTCTGTGGACGAATAATGGCCAGGTCCCCATCAGCGATATGGGCATCGATCATGGAATCACCCTGAACACGAAAAGCAAAGCAAGTTTTGGAGCCAAAAATCGACGGGTCAATCGGCAACTCATCTTCCCGATTTTCCAGCGCCATAATGGGAGTGCCTGCAGCGATTCTGCCGATTATCGGGATGGTTTTTCCAACAGGCCCGCCAGGAATACGCCATGACCTTTTCTTGCCGGCAGGAGCAATAAGATACCCTTTTTCAACCAGAACATGTAGAATGCGATGGATACCTGCCGGTCCTTTTAAACCAAAATGACTGCATATCTCGCGTATCGTAGGCGTAATACCGAGTTTTTCCTGATATGAACGGATATAATATAATACTTCCGCCTGCCTTTGAGTGAGCTCCAAAATATAACCCTCCTATGAGAACAGCATATCTCCCGGACTTTTGACACCCTTACCTCCACGATTTCCTTTTCACCCATCTCGGCAGGATGTCGTTTGCCATGATAAAAGATAAATTTCCTTATCCATTCGATATAAGCCTGCTCTGTTCGAATACTATAGTGTTTGCAACGAATTCTGTTTCGAACCTGGTCCAATAGCTTCGGTTGTCTCGTGTCTGATCTATAAAATGCTTTTCTTTCCTCATAATGCTTTGCTTTTGCACGAGATTTCAATGAATTTTTCACGATTCAGCATTTCCCCTTGTTGTCTTCCGAATAATAATTTCGTTGACTTTATCTCACATGAAAGTTAAAAATAATAACCATTTTGGGCGAAAATTCACTTTGTATGATCATTTGTTCATGTACCGATATAATACTAAAATCAAAATTTTTATCAAGCAAAAAAGTCGTCTAATCCACAAATAGATCGTTTTATACGACCAAACAGCCGTATAAAACAATTTAGTACGTAGATTAGCCGTATTACAAGACGACTATTCGGCAGTCTACTATATGTTATCCATTAAATATAAACTGAGAAATTAAATATGGAAATAAGAAAAGACCTTTTAGAAATTTCTGATTTACTTCAACGCTTAATTGTTTTCTCTGGAGTCTTTTGGAAAAACAATTCAAAAAATTGGCCATACCTTAAAAACAGAGAAGATTTTCATCGAGTTTATGCTCTAAAAGATGAACACAGATATCCATTAGAAGAAGTATATGCGACAGGCAGAGATATAGCTGGATATATGTCTATGCAACTTACTTTATTTAATGAACCAGATATATATCCAACCCTAACTTCCTTTATAAATTCCTTCAAAGGTAGTTGTCTTGATGAAATCGATCAGCTAAAAAAAATTACTAAAAAAGCACATAATATTTCAGAAGAACTTAAAAATTGTCCTTGGGCTGTCGGGCGTATGATCAAATTATTCAATGATCAGTTGGATATGTTTAAACCTATAAAACGAAGCTTAGATATTCTTCGTGAAACTGATTTATTCAAACGTGAAAATGGAGAAGCAGTAATGGAGGAGGCAAAAGGAGGAGATACTTTTAATATCTCCACAGTTAGTGGAAAAGTTAACGTAAACTCGGAAGATAATTCAACCAATGTTTCTATTAATGTTGAAGGTAATATATTTGGGGAAATTGCCGATGCTATTAAATCTGCTGATATCGCTGATAATGAAAAAGAAAAACTTATTAGTGAAGTGTTTGAATTAGAAAAATCTGTTGGAGATGATAGCTTTATCCCAAAATATAAAAGCTTTTTGCAGACTGCTGCAAATCATATGACGATATTGGCTCCATTCATCCCAGCTCTGAGCCAATTTCTTGGATAACCAGCGGGTGAACCGGACAGCAAGGGTCTGCTTCTTTTTAAACATTGAAAAACTTTTAAACTGAAGTTTCACGCTTTTTTCATAATGCCATTGTTGTAAATGCCATTATTGACTGATATCTGGGCCAAATTGGATTTAATTTTATAGGAGTTTGCCTCTACAGTAGCAAAACCCTATAAAACCTTTTTCAAAATCACAACAATCCAAAGTGGCTTTTAAAGCCGCATGTTATAAAGGTTTTATGATAATAACTTTGGTTCATAATATTCAAAAACGGTGAAACTTCAGCTTTTAAATAATGTGCTTTCAATCAACTTTTTTTGGAAACCCTTGCTGCCCGTTACCCCAACGTTATATAAAAAGGATTAATATTGAATGGTAGAGCTCGATTTGATTGCAAAGATAAGGGAAACGGTTTCTAAGAAGGAAGCCCTGGGAGAAGCGGACGTGCGCTCTCTGATGATTCTTATCAGAAAACTGCTGGATCTAATGCAACAACAATCAGATCAACAATCATTCTTGATCACAAGGCTTTTTGCTAATTGGGCAGTTCATATCGAGATCACTAAATCAAATACAGGCCTTAGAATACTGTCGGCAATAAATGACGCACTGGTTACCTTTAAATCTGCCGATACAGATGCATTGCGAAATGGTATTTCGAACGAAATAGGTTTTTCTGCCCTGCGTAGAGAAATGAAACTGTTTTTAAATAATACAGGAATAGACGATACGATAGTTTCTGATAATCAGGTATGGGCCGTATTTGTAAATCATCTAATAGAAATAATTCGTGATGTGCCTTTATCCTTTCCTCCAATATCCACTTTAGACAATGCAAAACGCAATATTTATGATCAAATAGCTCGTAATCCTATTAAACCTGGTGCAGGAGTGGTTGCAATTCAGATAACTAATGTAGACTACTCTGCTCTTGGAGCAAAAGACACTGGAGAAATCATGTGCCTTGCTATTAGCCCGACTTTCGCGCTTTTCTCAAGCTAAATTTTTCTTAAAATTGTAATTTGCAACAATACCAATCAGTTGTGGAATCTATGCAATTTTTGATAAAAACACAATCTATTGATAATAAAGGGAATAAAATTTTGAGATCAAATGTAGTGCCTGTATAAAGTACTGCGTGATAAAAATATATCTTGACATGATCCATTGTTCTATGCTTAGCTGATTTAATAAAATCAGAGGTGGAGCAATGTTTTTCAGAGAAGCAATTTCTAAAAATTCCAAGTCGCCAGTATTGCAATTGGTCGAAAACATTCGTACCGAAAAAGGTCCCAGGCAACGACTTGTTGTATCTCTTGGAACCTATCTCAAAATTCCAAAAGAGAAACGTCGGGAAGTTGCTCGCATAGTAAAGGAAAGATTATTCGGTCAACAGAGTTTGTTTGAATATGATTCTCAGCTCATTGCTTATGCTGATAAAATTGTAAAAAAGATTCAGACTGAAGGAAAATGGAATTCAGTTAGAGAACAGGTATGTAAATTTAAAAAAACGACAAAAGACAAAGCTACAGCGG